>JBFXGQ010000231.1:0-7283 GCA_050177915.1 Pseudodonghicola sp.
CGAGGGCAAGCCGGTCGAGATCGGGCGGCTGCAACGCTATGCCACCGACGCGCTGATGGCGCAGGGGGGACACCCCTTTGGTCGCGCCGCGGCCACCGGCAAGCGGATCGCCGTGGTGGGGGCGGGGCCGGCGGGGCTCGCCTGCGCGCACCGGCTGGCGATGCTGGGCCATGAGGTGACCGTCTATGACGCCAGGCCCAAGGCCGGCGGGCTCAACGAATTCGGCATCGCCGCCTACAAGAGCACCGATGATTTCGCCGCCCGCGAGGTCGAGTGGCTGCTGAAGATCGGCGGCATCACGGTGGAGACCGGCCAGGCGCTGGGCGCCGGGCTGAGCCTCGACGGGCTGATCTCGGGTCACGACGCGGTGTTCCTGGCGATCGGCCTGGCCGGGGTCAACGCCCTGCGGCTGGAGCAGGAGGATATGCCGGGTGTGCAGGACGCGGTGGAGTTCATCGCCGGGCTGCGCCAGGCCGGCGATCGGGCGGCGCTGCCGGTCGGCCGCAACGTCGTGGTGATCGGCGGCGGCATGACGGCGGTGGACGCGGCGGTTCAGGCCAGGCTGCTGGGCGCCGAAACCGTCACTATCGCCTATCGCCGCGACCGCGCGGCGATGCCCGCCAGCCGCTATGAACAGGATCTGGCGGCCTCCAAGGGGGTCCGGCTGATGTTCAATGTCCGGCCCGCGGCCCTTCTGGGCGACAGCGCGGTGGCCGGCATCGTGCTGGAATACACCCGCGTCGAGGACGGCCGGGTGACCGGCACCGGCGAGACGGTGACGCTGGCCGCCGATCAGGTGTTCAAGGCGATCGGCCAGACGCTGGACGGCGCGCCGGCGCGGCTGGCGCTGGAGGGCGGCAAGATCGCCGTCACCGGACCGGGGCGCACCAGCGTCGCCGGCATCTGGGCCGGCGGCGACTGCGCCGCGGGCGGCGAGGACCTGACGGTGACCGCGGTGGCAGAGGGCCGCGATGCGGCGATGGATATTCACAGCGCGCTGATGGCCTGAGGGCGGCGCGGCAGTACCTAGAGAACGCCGGCCGAAAAGGCTGCGACTTACATCAGGGAGGCCGAATAAATGGCTGATTTGACGACAGAATTTCTGGGCATCAAAAGCCCGAACCCGTTCTGGCTGGCCTCGGCGCCGCCGACCGACAAGGAATATAACGTCCGCCGCGCCTATGAGGCCGGCTGGGGCGGCGTGGTGTGGAAGACGCTGGGCTCGGACGGGCCGCCGGTGGTCAACGTCAACGGGCCGCGCTACGGCGCGATCTACGGCGCCGACCGCCGCCTGCTGGGGCTCAACAATATCGAGCTGATCACCGACCGGCCGCTGCAGACCAACCTTGAGGAGATCACCCGGGTCAAGAAGGACTATCCCGACCGGGCGCTGATCGTGTCGCTGATGGTGCCCTGCGACGAGGAGAGCTGGAAGGCGATCCTGCCGCTGGTCGAGGAGACCGGCGCCGACGGCATCGAGCTGAACTTCGGCTGCCCGCACGGCATGGCCGAGCGCGGCATGGGCTCGGCCGTGGGGCAGGTGCCGGAATACATCCAGATGGTGACGGAGTGGTGCAAGCAGTACTATTCCAAGCCGGTGATCGTGAAGCTGACGCCGAACATCACCGATATCCGCAACCCGGCGCGGGCGGCCTTCGCAGGCAAGGCCGATGCGGTGTCGCTGATCAACACCATCAACTCGATCACCTCGGTCGATCTGGACCTGATGGCGCCGCAGCCGACCATCGACGGCAAGGGCACCCATGGCGGCTATTGCGGCCCGGCGGTGAAACCCATCGCGCTGAACATGGTGGCCGAGATCGCCCGCGATCCGCAGACCCACGGGAAGCCGATCAGCGCCATCGGCGGCGTGACCACCTGGCGCGACGCCGCCGAATTCATGGTGATGGGCGCCGGCAACGTGCAGGTCTGCACCGCCGCGATGACCTATGGCTTCCGGGTGGTGCAGGAGATGATCTCGGGCCTCAGCCAGTGGATGGACGAGAAGGGCTATAGCTCCACCTCCGACTTCATCGGCAGGGCGGTGCCCAATGTGACCGACTGGCAGTATCTGAACCTGAACTATGTCGCCAAGGCGAAGATCGACCAGGACGCCTGCATCAAATGCGGCCGCTGCTATGCCGCTTGCGAGGACACCAGCCACCAGGCGATCTGGATGAAGGAAGGCCGGGTGTTCGAGGTCAATGACACCGAATGCGTCGCCTGCAACCTCTGCGTCGATGTCTGCCCGGTGGAGAGCTGCATCTCGATGGTGCCGATGACCCCGGGCGAGACCGACCCGCGCACCGGCCGGGTGGTGCAGGGCGACTACGCCAACTGGACGACGCATCCCAACAACCCCTCGGCGGTGGCGGCCGAGTAAGCCGGATCGGATCAGGACAAGGGCGGGACACAGGCGGGCGCGCGGCGGATCGGCCGCGCGCCCGTTGTCGTCTCCGGTGAAGGGGGCGCGCCTGCGGCGCGCGCCTCCGGCGGAGGTATTTGGGCCAAGATGAAAGCGCGGCGGCGGCGCCGGGGGCGGGCGGATATGCAACAGCGCGCCGGCGCGGCGGGTGGGGAAAAACCGGGCATTGCAACCTGCGGCGGGCGCAGGCAGGCTGGGCGCAGCGAGGCGCGGTAACGGGCTCATGGTACGACAGATTCTTCCGATTTTCGCCCTGCTGCTGGGCTCGGCGCTGCTGCTGTTCGCCGGCGGCATGAACGGGCTGATCCTGCCCATGCGCGGCACCATCGAGGGCTTCGGCGCCGCCGCGCTGGGGCTGCTGGGGTCGGGCTGGGCGGTGGGCTATGTGCTGGGCTGCGTGGTCATGGCGCGGCTGGTGGGGCGGGTCGGCCATATCCGGTCGTTCAGCGTGATGGCGGCCTTTGCCGCCGTCGCGGTGCTGCTGTCGCTGCTGATGCTGACCCCCTGGGCCTGGATCCCGCTGAGGGCGATTTCCGGCTTCTGCTTCGCCGGCGCCGCGATGATCGTCGAAAGCTGGCTGGGCGAGCGGGCCGATCCGGCCAGCCGGGGGCGGATCTTCGGCATCTACACGATGGTGAACCTCGCCGCCTCCACCGCCGGGCAGATGGTGCTGACGCTGGGGGATACCCGCGGCATCGTGTTCTTCGTGCTGCCGGCGATCTTCTATTGCCTGGCGCTGGTGCCGACCGCGATCTCCTCCTCGGCGACGCCGCGGCCGCTGGTGCGGGTCAGCCTGGATCTGCGGGCGCTGTGGCGCAATTCGCCGGTGGCGGTCTTCGCGGTGTTCTGCGTCGGCATTTCCAACAGCGCCTTCGGCACGCTGTCGGCGGTCTATGCCAATGGGGTGGGGCTGCAGCTGACCTCGGTGGCGCTGTTCGCCAGTCTGCCGGTGCTGGCCGGCGCGCTCAGCCAGCTGCCGATCGGCATGGCCTCGGACCGGATGGACCGGCGCGCGGTGCTGGTCGGCGTGGCGGTGCTGGCGCTGGCCACCGATCTGGCCTTTCTGCTACTGCGGCCCGAGGACCGGCTGACGAACCTCGGGCTGGCGGCGCTGTTCGGCGCGGCGATCTACGCGATGTATCCGATCCTGATCGCCCATGCCAACGACCATGCCGAGGAGGGCAGCTATATCCAGGTCAGCGGCGGCTTGCTGATGATCTTCGGCCTCGGCTCGATCGCCGGGCCGGTGGCGGCGGGCTATGGCATGGCGGCGCTGGGCGAGGCGGGGTTGTTCCTGACCTCGGCGGTGGCGCATGTGCTGATCATCCTGTTCGGCCTGCTGCGCATCCTGATGCGGGCGCCGGTGGTCGAGCAGGACAAGAGCAGCTTCGTCTCGGTGCCGCCGGGGCGGGTGTCGACGCCGGAGACCGCGGTGCTGGCCGCCAGCGCCGAGGCGGCGGAGGAGGCCGAGGCCGCGAGCGAGGAGGCGCTCGGAGAGGAGCCGCCCGACGACCTGCCCGGGGCGGAGGAACCGCGGCCCGAGGGGTGAGGGCCGCTCAGGCCGGGGTCAGCAGCCGGCGATAGAGGGTTTCGACGAACTCCGGCGCCGCCGCGAACGGGTCCTCGGCGCCCAGCACGGCGCGGACCTGCACGTCGAAATCGGCGTAATGCTGGGTCAGCGACCAGATCGAGAACAGCAGGTGATAGGGGTGCACCCGGGCGATCTTGCCATCGGCGATCCAGCCCTCGATCACCGCCACCTTGTCGTCGACCAGCGTCTTCAGATCGGTCGACAGCACCGCGTGGATGCGCGGCGCGCCCTGCACGATCTCATTGGCGAAGAGCCGGCTTTCGCGCGGGAAATCGCGGCTCATCTCCAGCTTGCGGCGGACATAGGCCAGCAGCTCCTCCAGCGGCTCGCCCGCGGCGTCGAGCGCGCGCAGCGGGTCGAGCCAGGTGTCGAGCAGCTGCGACAGCAGGGCGGCGTGGATCGCCTCCTTCGAGGGGAAGTAATACAGCAGATTGGGCTTGCTCAGCCCGGCGGCTGCGGCGATCTGATCCACGGTGGCACCGCGAAACCCCTGGGCGGAAAACACGTCCAGCGCCGCGTCGAGGATGGCGGCACGGTTTTTCTTCTGAATCCGGGTGGGGGCGCGATCCTCTGGCATCGGCGGCGCAGTCTCCATTCTTGGTGTGGTGCCTGTTTTTTCGTCTTTGCCCAATTTGCGGGCGGGCATCTTTCGCCTGATTTCGGCAAATTCTTGACTGATGCGCAACCCGTGTTAGCGTGAGTTTGACCTTTTGGTCAAATCAAAGATCCAGGACATAAAAATAACGGGGAGCCAGTTTCAGCCATGTCCGCTCCGGCACAGAATCTCAAAATCAACGGCGATCGTCTCTGGGACAGCCTGATGGAAATGGCCAAGATCGGCCCGGGCGTCGCGGGGGGCTGCAACCGGCAGACGCTCACCGACGAGGATGCCGCGGGGCGCGCGCTGTTCCAGACATGGTGCGAAGACGCAGGAATGACCATGGGTGTCGACAAGATGGGCACCATGTTCATGACCCGCCCGGGCACCGACCCCGAGGCGCTGCCGGTCTATGTCGGCTCGCATCTGGACACCCAGCCGACGGGCGGCAAATACGACGGGGTTCTGGGTGTGCTGGGCGCGCTGGAGCTGGTGCGGACGCTGAACGACCTGAACGTCAAGACCAAACACCCGATCGTGGTGACCAACTGGGCCAACGAGGAGGGCGCGCGGTTCTCGCCGCCGATGCTGGCCTCGGGCGTCTTCGCCGGGGTCAACACGCTGGATTACGCCTATGGCCGCCAGGATCTTGAGGGCAAGACCTATGGCGAGGAGCTTGAGCGGATCGGCTGGGTCGGCGCGGAAGAGGTCGGCGCCCGCAAGATGCACGCCTATTACGAGCTGCATATCGAACAGGGCCCGATCCTTGAGGCCGAGGGCAAGGATATCGGCGTCGTCACCCATTGCCAGGGGCTGTGGTGGCTGGAATTCACCCTGACCGGCAAGGAGGCGCACACCGGATCGACCCCGATGGCGATGCGCACCAACGCGGGCCTCGCCATGGCGAAGATCTTCGAGATGGTGCAGCAGGTGGCGATGGAGAACCAGCCCAACGCGGTGGGCGGTGTGGGGCAGGTGACCTTCAGCCCCAATTCGCGCAACGTGCTGCCGGGCACCGTGGTCTTTACCGTCGATATCCGCACGCCGGATCAGGCCAAGCTGGACGCCATGCGCGCCAGGATCGAGACCGAGGCGGCGAAGATCTGCGAACCGATGGGGGTGGGCTGTTCGGTCGAGGCGGTGGGGCATTTCGACCCCGTCACCTTCGCGCCCGAGCTGGTCGCCAATGTGCGCAACGCCGCCGAGCGGCTGGGCTACAGCCATATGGATATCATCTCGGGCGCCGGTCACGATGCCTGCTGGGCCGCCAAGGTGGCGCCGGCGACCATGGTGATGTGCCCCTGCGTCGGCGGCCTCAGCCACAACGAGGCCGAGGAGATCAGCAAGGGCTGGGCCGCGGCGGGGACCGATGTTCTCTTGCATGCGGTGCTGGAAACGGCTGAGATCGTCGCGTGAGCGAAGGCGCCGGGCGGCGATCAGGGGCGCTGCCCCCGAACCCCCGGGATATTTGTGGCCAGAAAAAGGGGGTGGCGCGGCGACGTGTCCCCCCCCGGGCGGGCGAGAATGGATGAGATCGGCCGGTCCGTACCGGAAGAGATCGAGGCGCTGATCGCGGAAGAGATCGCGGCCTATCCTGTCGCGGCGATCGGCGGGGCGGCGACGCTCGCCGCCTTTCGCGCCGCGCTGCGCCGGCCGCGTCCGGTCACGGTGAATTTCTCCGGCGGGATCACCCAGACCTGCTGGTCGGTGACCCGCACGGACGGGGACTATCGGGTGATCTACCTGCCGACGGCGGGCTATTTCTCGCTCTGTGTCGAGAGCGTGTTCGGGCCGCTCGACATCGGGGTGCATGGGGATGCGATCGGGTGCTACGCCTCGGTCTGACAAGAACAATGTGGGAGTATGAACGATGAGCAAAGTGATCAAGGGCGGCACCGTCGTCACCGCCGATCTGACCTATAAGGCCGATGTGAAGATCGAGGATGGCAAGATCGTCGAGATCGGGCCGGACCTGCAGGGCGACGAGATCCTGGATGCGGCGGGCTGCTATGTGATGCCGGGCGGGATCGACCCGCACACCCATCTGGAAATGCCCTTCATGGGCACCCATTCCAGCGACGATTTCTATGCCGGCACCCGGGCGGCGCTGGCCGGCGGCACCACCATGGTGGTCGATTTCGCGCTGCCCGATCCGGGCGAGAGCCTGCTCGACGCGGTGAAGAAATGGGACAACAAGTCGGCCCGCGCCTGCTGCGACTATTCCTTCCACATGGCGATCACCTGGTGGGGCGAGCAGGTGTTCAACGAGATGAAGGTGGTGACCGAGGAAAAGGGCATCAACACCTTCAAGCATTTCATGGCCTACAAGGGCAGCCTGATGGTGAACGACGACGAGATGTTCGCCAGCTTCAAGCGCTGTGCCGAGCTGGGGGCGACGCCGCTGGTGCATGCCGAGAACGGCGATCTGGTCGCCGAGATGACCGCCAAGCTGCTGGCCGAGGGCAATACCGGGCCGGAGGCGCATGCCTATAGCCGCCCCTCTCAGGTCGAGGGCGAGGCGACCAACCGCGCCATCATGATCGCCGACATGGCCGGCGCGCCGCTTTATGTGGTGCATACCTCCTGCGAGGAGGCGCATGAGGCGATCCGGCGGGCCAAGTTGAACGGCAAGCGGGTCTGGGGCGAGCCGCTGTGCCAGCAGCTGGTGC
>JBFXGQ010000232.1:0-7281 GCA_050177915.1 Pseudodonghicola sp.
GATGAACCTGACCGAACCGCAGGCCGGGTCGGACGTGGGCGCGCTGACCTCCAAGGCGGTGCCGAACGGCGATGGCACCTATAGGGTCTCCGGGCAGAAGATCTTCATCACCTGGGGCGATCACGATTTCGGCGGCAACGTCTGCCACCTGGTGCTGGCGCGGCTGCCCGACGGCGTGGCGGGGACCAAGGGGATCAGCCTGTTCCTGGTGCCGAAATACCTGCCCGATGCCGACGGCAATCCGGGCGAGCCGAACGCGCTGCGCGTCGTCTCGCTGGAGCACAAGCTGGGCATCCACGGCTCGCCCACCTGCGTGATGGAATACGCCGGTGCCAAGGGCTGGCTCGTCGGCAAGGAAAACGGCGGCATGGCGGCGATGTTCACGATGATGAACAACGCCCGGCTGGGTGTCGGCGGTCAGGGCGTCGGCGTTGCCGAGGGCGCCTATCAGAAGGCGCTGGAATACGCGCTGGAGCGCAAGCAGGGCAAGACGCCGGTGGCCGGCGCCGGTGCCATCGTCGATCATGCCGATGTGCGCCGCATGTTGCTGGAGATGAAGGCCGATCTGTTCGCCGCGCGGGCGATCCTGCTGGCCTGCGCCGTCGCCATCGACATGCAGACCGCGACCGGCGAGGCCGACTGGGCGTCCCGCGCCGCGCTGCTGACGCCGATCGCCAAGGCCTTCGGCACCGATACCGGCCTGTCCGTGGCGCAGACCGGCGTGCAGGTGCATGGCGGCATGGGCTTCATCGAGGAGACCGGCGCGGCGCAATACTATCGCGACGTCCGCGTCACCGCGATCTATGAGGGCACCAACGGCATCCAGGCGATGGACCTGGTCGGTCGCAAGATGATGGACGGTGGCGAGGCCGCCTGCCGTTTGCTGGAAGAGATCCAGAAGCAGGCCGAGCGCGCCCGCTGCACCCTGCCGGAGCTGGCCGAGCCGGTTTGGCAGGCGGCCGAGACGCTGCGCGAGGCCACCGAATGGCTGGTGTCGCAGGGCGACATGAACGACCGCTTCGCCGGTGCCGTGCCCTATCTGCGCGCCTTCGCGCGGGTGCTGGGCGGCCATTACCATCTGGTCGCGGCGCTGGCCGAGCCGGAAGGTCCGCGCGCCGCGCTGGCCCGCTTCTATATCGAGCGGATGCTGCCGGAACACGCCGCGCTGCTGACCCATGCCCGCAGCGGCGCCGCGGGGCTCTATGCGCTGAGCATCGACGAGCTGGGCCGGGGCTGAGGCGATGGACGGCCAGCCGATGACCATGCGCTATCCCTGGGACGTGCCGCCGGAGCAGGGAGAGGCCATCGAGGTGGCCGAGGGCGTGCTCTGGCTGCGCCTGCCGTTGCCGATGAAGTTGGACCACGTCAACGTCTACGCGCTGGATGACGGCGACGGCTGGACGGTGATCGACACCGGCTTCGACACCCGGCTGACCCGCGAGATCTGGGCCGCCCTGATGGCGGGGCCGCTGGCGGGCAAGCCCGTGCACCGGGTGGTGGCGACCCACCACCACCCCGATCACATCGGTCTGGCCGGCTGGTTCCAGACCGATTTCGGCGCCGAGCTGGTGACCACCCGCACCGCCTGGCTGTTCGCCCGGATGCTGAGCCTGGACGTGCAGGCGGAGATGCCGCAGGAGACCCGCGCCTATTACCGCGCCGCCGGCATGGACCCGGAGATCCTGGCGCAGCGCATCGCCGAACGCCCGTTCAACTTCGCCGATGTGGTGGCGCCGATGCCGCTGGGCTTCGTCCGCATCAAGCAGGGCGACAGCATCCGCATGGGCGGGCGCGACTGGGACGTGCACATGGGCGACGGCCACGCGCCGGAGCACGCCACCTTCTGGAGCCGGGACGACAACCTGGTGATCACCGGCGATCAGATCCTGTCCTCGATCAGCCCCAACATCGGCGTCTATGCGACCGAGCCGATGGCCGATCCGCTGGCCGACTGGCTGGCCGCCTGCGAACGGCTGAGCCTGCTGGCGCGGCCCGAGCAACTGGCGCTGGGGGGCCACAAGCTGCCCTTCGTCGGCCTGCCGCTGCGGATGACCCAGCTGATCGAGAATCACCACAGCGCGCTGCGGCGGCTGCTCAACCACCTGGACGCGCCGAAGCCGGCCTCGGGCTGTTTCTCGCCGCTGTTCAAGCGGACCATCGGCCCGGGCGAATACGGGCTGGCGCTGGTCGAGGCGGTGGCGCATGTCAATCACCTCTATCATACCGGCGCGGTGAGCCGGACGCTGGCAGAGGACGGCGCCTGGCTCTATCAGCGCAGGGACTGAGCCCGGTCGCGGCCGGATCGGTGCCGGTTCTGGGCCGGATCTGGGCCTGCCCGGAGGCGGCGGCGCCGTCGCCGCCACGGACATAAAACACGCAGCGTGCCGAATTGGCGGTTTTGACGGCGTGACAGCGGCCGGCAAATTCAGTAATCAACAGGCAATATCACTGCTTCTGACAGGACGGTTTCACATGGCTGAATACAAGCACGGCGAGATGGACATCTCCACGCAGACCAAGACCTTCGAAGGTTTTGTCAAATTCGTCACCTGGTCGGTCGGGTTTCTGATCGTGCTGGCGGTGTTCATGGCGGTCTTCCTGACCTGATCGGGCCCGACCCGATCCGATCTGACCCGATCCCCTCGTCCCCCCCTCTCTTCAGGAGCCCGGTTTCCCCGTGTTTCGCGTGTTATGCCTTTGTGCGGCGGTTCTGGCTGTGGCCGGTTGCGCCACCAACCGATCCCAACCCAATTCCGACAGCGCCACCATCGCGGCGGCCACCTATCGGGATCCGGGGCCGAATACGCTCACGCTCTACACGATGGTCAACAACCGGACCGGGGCGGGGGGCCACAGCTCGCTGATGATCAACGCCTCGGAGCGGGTGATCTTCGACCCCGCCGGGTCGTTCTATGCCGATATCGTGCCCGAGCGGAACGATGTGCTGTTCGGCATCACCCCGGCGGTGGAGCGGGCCTATCGGTCGTCGCATGCACGCAGCACCCACCATGTCGTGGTGCAGACCGTCGAGGTGACGCCGGAACAGGCCCAGACCGCCTATCAGCTGGCGCTGAACGCGGGACCGGTGCCGGGCGCCTATTGCGCCAACGCCACCTCGAACCTGCTGAAGAAGGTGCCGGGGTTCGAGGGCATATCGCCCACCTTCTATCCGACCAAGCTGCAGGCGCAGTTCGACCGGCTGCCGGGGGTGCGGACTGAAGAGCTCTACGAGAACGACAGTCCGAACCTGCAAGAGGCGCTGGCCCGGAACAACGCCCAGCTGGTGGCGCAGCAGAAGCTCTCAGCCGAGTAGGTAGAGCAGCGCGTAGAGCGTTGCTGCGCCCGAGAAGATACCGATCAGCACGTTCTTGCTGAGCCAGCCGGCCAGCACGGTGACCGCCGCCGCGGCAAGCCGCGGCACGTCCAGACTGCCGCCGGTCGCCGCCGGCCAGACCACCAGCGGCGCCACCAGCGCCGGCAGGATCGCCACCGCGGTATAGCGCAGATGGCGTAGCAGCCATTCCGGCATCGGCCGGTCGCCGACAAACCCGATGAAGATGAACCGCAGCAGGAAGGTGCCCACCGCCAGCCCGGCGACCACCGTCCAGAGCGTGACCGGATCGAAGCCGGCCGCCTGATCGGCGCTCATATCCAGCGCCCCTTGCGCCGCAGCGCCAGCTCGACCCGGGCGCCGGTCATCATGCCGGCGAGCCCGGCGACGATCAGCCCGAGGTTATAGGGCAGGCCGGCGGCCAGCAGCGCGACGATCACCGAGACTCCCGCCGCCGCCAGATGGGCAGTGGTCCGCATCATCGGTGTCACCATGCCCAGAAAGGCGATCGGCAGGGCGAAATCCAGCGCCATGCTTTCGGGGATGCGGGCCCCCAGCAGCGCCCCCAGCAGGGTGCAGACATACCACATGGTCGCCACCGGGGTGACCACGCCGAAGTAATAGCCGATCCGCTGCGGCACCGTCAGATCGGGCTCGGTCTCGAACCGGACGATCGAACAGGCATAGGCCTGATCCACCATCAGATAGGCGGCCAGCGCCCGCTGCCACAGCGGCGCCGCGCCCAGATAGGGGGTGAGCGAGGCCGAATACATCGCCATCCGCAGATTGACCGCCAGCGCCGAGGCCAGCACGATCACCGTCGGCGTATCCACCTGCATCAGCTGCAGCGCGGTGAATTGCGCGGCACCGGCAAAGACCGTGGCGGTCAGCGTCATGGTCTCGACCAGATTGAGCCCGGCCTCGGTCGCCAGCACGCCGAACAGCATGCCGAAGGGCCCCGACACCAGCACGAAGGGGGCACCGTCGCGGAAGCCTTTCCAGTAGAACGAATTTGCGGTGGAGACTGACATTTTCGGTCCTTAAGCTATGCACAAGGGCCTATAGGCGATCGCGGGGGGATGCAATTGGCGGAGTGGACGAGACCGGAGCCCGGGGCAGGCGCCAATTTTCTTGCAAAGAAAATTGCCCGGAAAATTCGAATTTTCCGGGCCCGGAGCGCGTCGGGGGCGGCGCGGTGAAGCGGCCGCTGGGGGTGATCCTGGCCGGCGGGCTCTCCGCCCGGATGGGCGGCGGCGACAAGGCGCTGCAGGATCTGGGCGGCCGGCCGGTGCTGGCGCATGTGATCGGGCGGCTGGCGCCGCAGGTGGCGGATCTGGCGCTCAATGCCAATGGCGATCCGGCGCGCTTCGCCCGCTTCGGCCTGCCGGTGCTGGCCGATCCGGTGGCGGGGCATCCGGGGCCGCTGGCGGGGATTCTGGCGGGGCTCGACTGGGCCGCGGCGCGTGGCGCCGACAGCATCGTCACCGCCGCCGCCGACACGCCGTTCTTTCCCTGCGATCTGGTGCCGCGGCTGCTGCTGGCCGGCGAGGGGATGGCGCAGCCGCTGGTGCTGGCGGCCAGCCGGGACGCCGCCGGGGCGCTGTTGCAGCCGACCTTCGGCCTCTGGCCGGTGGCGCTGCGGGCGGAACTGCGCGCGGCGCTGGGGCGCGGCACCCGGAAGGTCCGGCGCTGGGCCGAGGAGCACGGCGCCCGGGTGGCGGAGTTTCCGGTGGTGCGGTTCGACCCGTTCTTCAATGTGAACACGCCGGAGGATCTTGAGCGCGCGCGGGAGTTGCTGGGCGGATGAGCCCGTTTTGCACCTATGCCATGGTGGATTGGTCGGGCGGCAACGACACCGGGCCGCGCCCGCGCCGGGATGCGATCTGGGTCGGCCTGGTGCGCGACGGCGCAGCGGAGGCGCCGCTCTATCTGCGCAACCGGGCACTGGCTGAGGCGTGGCTGACCGGGCTGATCGAGCAGGAGTTGAGCGCCGGCCGGCGGCTCTGCCTGGGGTTCGATTTTCCCTTCGGCTATCCGCAGGGGTTCGCTGCCGCGCTGACCGGGCGGGCCGACCCGCTGGCGCTGTGGGACTGGTTCGAGGCGCGCATCGCGGATGCGCCGGAGGCCAACAACCGCTTTGACCTGGCCGGCGATATCAACCTGCGGCTCGGGCTCGGACGCGGGCCGTTCTGGGGCAACGGGCTGAAACGCGACATCGCCGGGCTGGCGCGCAACAAGCACAGCTATGCCAACCCCTTCGCCGACCGGCGGCGGGTGGAGCATCTGGCGAAAGGCAGCTTCACCTGCTGGCAGATGTCCGGCGTCGGTGCGGTGGGCGGGCAGGTGATGATGGGGCTGCCGGTGCTGGCGCGGCTGCGGCGACGGTTCGCGGGCCATCTCGCCGTCTGGCCGTTCGAGCCGCTGGATCGGCCGGTGGCGCTGGTTGAGATCTGGCCGTCGCTGCAGGTGGGGCCGGCGCCGGAGGGCTGGATCAAGGATGCCTGGCAGGTGCGCTCGGTGGCGGTGGATCTGGCCGGACGGGCGCCGGACCGGCTTGCTGCCGCGCTGGCGGTGACGGCGCCGGAGGAGGGCTGGATCCTCGACGTGCCGGCACCGCGCCCGGCGGGGCGTGCCGCAGGCCCGTCCTAGCGGGGGGCTTGCGGCAGTGACCGGTCGGCGCAGTAGCGCAGCAGCGTGGCGATGGCGGGGCTGCCCGGGTCGACAATCGCCGGGTCGGTGCCGATCAGCGTGACCACCGCCTGCGCCTCGCCCTGCCAGTCGAGCACCGGGGCGGCCAGTGCCGACAGCCCCAGCAGCAGATCGCCCGAGACGGTGGCATAGCCCGCCGCGCGCACCCGTGCGGCCATGGCGTCGGGCGCGACGGCGGGCGCGTTGGCGCGGTCGAGCGCCACCCGCGCCTCGGTCAGCGGCCGCGGCAGGAAGGCGAGGAAGACATGGCCGGTCGCCGATCCCACCACCGGCAGGGTCGAGCCCAGACCCAGCGTGGTGACCATGAAATTCGCCGTGCGTTCCCAGCGGATCACGGTGGGGCCGGAGTTGCCCCAGACGGAGAGCAGCGCGGTGAGCCCGGTTTCGGCGCAGAGATCGGGCAGCCCGTCGGCGGCGCTGTTGACCGCATCGTTGCGCGCCATCGCGGCGAGCCCCAGCGCCACCGCGCCCGGACCCAGGTCGTATTTTCCGGACTTGCCGGCCTGCCGCACCAGCCCGGCATGGGCGAAGGAGGCCAGATAGCGATGCGCCTTGCTGACCGGCATGGCGCAGTCGCGGGCCAGATCGCTCAGCGCCGTGGGGCCGGGCCGGCTGGCCAGCGCCTGCAGCAGCCGCAACGCGGAATCGAGCGACTGGATGCCGCCGCTTTGGCCCGTTTCGCTTTGGCCCGTTTCGCTTTGGCCCGTTTCAGTCTGGCCGCTGTCGCTCATGCCGCCGCCCCGGCTTCGAGCGCGGCGCGCAGCGGCGCCATTTCACCCGCGCGCATCTTGCCGTCACGGGTGATGAACATGCCGCGCAGCTCGGTGCCATGGACGACATGGCGCTCGCCGATGCGGCCGATGTAGTCGAGCGTCAGGGTCTTCTGGCCCCATTCGCGCAGGGTCAGATCCAGCGTCATCACATCGCCGTCCAGCGCCGGCGAGAGGAATTTCGCATGCACGTCCATCAGGCCGATTCCCTGCGCCTCGAACTGTTTGCACAGCTTGCGGTGGCCGCCCGCCTGTTTCAGCAGATAGGTGTGAAAGCAGCGGTCGAACCAGCGGAAGTAGTTGGGATAAAAGACAATTCCGGCCGGGTCGCAATGGCCGAAGCTGATCTGGATATCCATCGAGAAGTCGGGGTTGGGCATGGTCTTGTTTTCCATTCTGTAATGTGTATTGCATAATATGCAAAGATTGCCTAGAACGGCGATCAGACGGCTGGTATCTTTCGGGGAGGAG
>JBFXGQ010000233.1:0-7275 GCA_050177915.1 Pseudodonghicola sp.
GCCTGCCGCACCAGTTCCTGCAGCATCAGGACTATCGCACCGATCCCAAGCTCATCGGGCCGCAGCTTTACGCGACCTCGAAGTTCCTGCTGCCGCCCTGGCTGTCCTGATCGTTCGAGCATGACCTTAGGCATGGGCGTTTCGCGCCCGTGCCTTGCAAGAGATGAAGGCCGCCCCATGACTGATATACAACCATTGCTGCACTGCGAGAAGGTCACCCGACGCTTCGGGTCGCTGGTCGCGGTGGACCACATGACGGTCAGCGTCGCGAAGGGAGAGATTCTGGGCATCGGCGGACCGAACGGTGCCGGCAAGACCACCTTCTTCGACGTCGTGACCGGGATCACCCCGGCGTCGGATGGGCGGATCGTCTTCGACGGGCAGGACGTGACCGCGCTGGGGGCCGACCGGACCTGCCAGATGGGTATGGCGCGGACCTTTCAGCTGAACGCCGCCTTCGACCACATGACCGTGCTCGAAAACGTAGAGATCGCTGCCTACTACGGCCGTGGCGCGCGCTTTCTGCCGGGACTTCGGCTGGGGGCGGCGACGAAACGCGCCGCCCGGGATGCGTTGGACCTGGTGGGCCTGTCCCACAAGGCCGGGATGACGGTGGCTGAACTGCCCGTTCTGGACCGCAAGCTCTTGATGATTGCCGGTGCCATGGCGACCGAACCGCGGATGCTGTTCCTGGATGAACCGGTCGGCGGCCTGAACAGTGAGGAAATCGATTTCGTCATGGATCTGGTCAAGCGCTTGGCCGAGGGCGGGCTGACCATCGTCCTGATCGAGCACGTGATGCGCTTTCTTCTCGCGCTCTCCACCCGGGTGATCATCATGCACCACGGTGCGCAGCTTTTCGAAGGTCCGCCCCATGCGGTGGCCGAGAATGACGAGGTTGTCGAGGTCTATCTGGGCGAGGGCACCAAGAACCGGCTGAAAAAGCATTTCGGCCTGAACGCGGGGGCAGTGGCATGAGCGCCGTTCTGGAATTGGATCGCGTCCGGTCGGGCTATGAAGGGGTTGAGGTTCTGCGCGGCGTCTCCCTCTCCATCGCCGCCGGTGAACTGGTCACGGTCGTCGGCCCGAACGGCCACGGCAAGTCGACGCTGCTGCGCACGATTTCGGGGCTGGTCCCGCTGAGGGGGGGAGAGATCCGGTTCGAGGGCGCGGCGCTGGACCGCCATGTTCACCACACCGCCGCCCGCGGGCTGGCCCATGTGCCTCAGGGCGACATGCTGTTTCCGCAGATGACGGTGCATGAAAACCTGCTGATGGGTGCGTTCCTCTGTTCTGACCGGGCCGAGCTTGACCGGCGCATGGACGAGGTGCTGACGCTGTTGCCGAAGCTGGCGGAACGGAGAAACCAGCCGGTGTCGACGCTCTCGGGCGGCGAACGGCGCATGGTGGGGCTGGGCCGCGGGCTGATGATGGGCGGCCGTCTGATGATGATCGACGAACCCTCGCTGGGTCTCGCCCCGATTGTGATCGAGCAGATCTACGAGGTGATCGCCGAACTGGGCAAGTCCGGTCGCACCATCCTGCTGATCGAGGAAAACCCGGCCCGCGTGGCCGATATCGCCGACCGTCTGTTTCTGCTCGACAACGGTGAATTCATCTGGTCCGGGCCGCCAGCCGAGCTTTTGGCCAGCGACGAACTCATTTCGGCCTATCTGGGGGGCTGACGCATGAATACTTTCTACGCCGTTCTTTTGTCGGGACTGACCGTCGGGGCGCTTTACGCCATTGCCAGCATCGGCTTGTCGCTGGTCTGGGGCGCGCTTGGGGTCCTGAACATGGCGCATGGCGCCTTGCTGACGCTGGGGGGCTATGTGGCCTATGGCGCGATCACCGGGATGGGCCTGCCGATGGCGGTGGGTATCCTGGCTTCGGTCGTCTTCGGTGCGCTGGCCGGCGGGCTGATCTACGTGCTGATCGTCCGCAACGTCCTGCGCCAGAGCAAGGCCGATTTCGAGGCCAACATCATGATCGCCACCGTCGGTGCCGCCATCGCGCTGGAAAACGGGATCCTGTTGCTGTTCGGTGGCCAACCGCTGCGCCAGCCGGTGACTGTCGGCGGGTCGTTCGAGCTGGGGCCGCTTATCGTGCCCTGGCAGAACTTCATCATCATGGCGGCTGCGGTGCTGTCCATGGCGGCGATTGCCTCGCTGCTGAACTACACCCGCATGGGCCGGGCGATCCGCGCCACGGCCCAGAACCGGGACGCCGCCCGGCTGATGGGGGTCGCCGCCGACCGTGTCTATCTGATCGTGGTGATGCTTTCGGGTGCGGTTGCGGGCATCTGTGGCCTGCTGCTCTCGTCGATGGTGCAGCTGTCGCCCTCGCTGGGCAACGATCCGATGCTGAAAGGCTTCATCATGTGCGTGGTGGCAGGGCTTGGCTCGCTGCCGGGGGCGGTGCTTGTCTCCTTCGGCCTCGCGCTGCTGGAAGCCTGGGTTCAATACGCCTTCGGCGCCCGCTGGGGCTTTCCCCTGCTGCTCTGCGCCGTGGTCGTGGTGCTGATCTGGCGACCCAGCGGCCTGCTGGGCAAGGCGCAAGTGAGGCGGATGTGATGACGGCCCCCCAATTTTCAACGGCACAGAAGGACTCACACTTATGAGAAAGACTTCCGGGCGCGCGGACCTGCTGATTGCCCTGATCCTGATCGCAGTGGCCGTCGCGATCCCGTTCCAGATCGACAGCCGCTACGTGCTGGGACAGATCGTGCTGGCGCTGTTCTATGCCAGCATCGCGTCCCAGTGGAATCTGGTCTTCGGTTTCGCGGGGATCTTCTCGCTGGCACCGATCGCCATCTTTGCGGTCGGGGGCTATGCCACCGCAATGCTGTGCTTCTTCCTGGACTGGTCGGTCTGGGCGGCGCTGCTGCCGGCGGCTCTGGTGGCGACCGTGTTTTCGGTCCTGATCGGGCTGGCCTGTCTGCGGCTGACCGGGGTCTACGTGGCGCTGCTGACGCTGGCGGTGACGCAGGTGATGTATCTGCTGATCGTGACGGACACGGAATGCTTCGTGCAGGTCGGATCGGTCTGTCGTCAGCTGACCGGCGGACCCGGCGGTTTCTCCCGCTTTGGCGATTTCGGCATGCGGCAGTTGCTGCGGGGCGACTGGATGCTGGGCAACTACGCCATCGTCTGCACGCTGTTCGTCGTGATCATGGCGGTGACCTGGGTGATCCTGAAAGGGCCGATGGGCCATGCGTTCCGGGCGATCCGCGACAATCCGGGCTATGCCGTCGCCCGCGGCATCAACCGCTTTCGCGTGCAGCTGTTGGTCTTCGGCCTCTCGGCCTTTCTGACCGGGCTCGCCGGGGGAGTCTATGCCGCGCATTTCCAGGTGATCGGCCCGACCATCCTGCAACTGCCGCAACTGATGTTCATCATCGCCATCGTTGTGATCGGCGGCGTCGGCACCTTCTGGGGTCCGCTGGTCGGGACCCTGGTCCTGATGGGCGCGGACGAGCTGATGCGCGAAGTGGGCGAATTCCGCACCCTGGGCCTCGGCCTGATCATCGCCACCTCTATCGTGCTGTTGCCAAACGGACTTGTGGGTCGGTTCCGCGACCTGATGCAATATGCTGGCCGTGACCGGATTGCCGGCCTGAAAACCTCGAAGGACATCGAATGACCCAGATTGCCGAACTGGCTGACCTGAGCCTTGCCGACCTGCAATCGGCGTATCGCGAGGGGCGCACCGGCCCCGTGGCCGTCACGCGCGCGATGCTGGATCAGGCGGCGGCCGTGAACGACACGCTTCACGCGCTTTATGACCTGCGCCCCGACGCCGCCATGGAAGAGGCCGAGGCGGCCGAGGCCCGCTGGGCCTCCGGCACGCCGCTGTCCCCCGTCGACGGGATCCCGGTGACGATCAAGGACAGCGTGCCCGCGATCGGCATGCGCTGGCACCATGGATCGGCGCTGCATGGCGCAGGGATCCTCGGCAAGGCCGATGGCATCCCGACCCGCAAGCTGAAGGCGGCCGGGGCGATCATCCTGGGCAAGGGCGCGATGCCCGACTTCGGGCTCAGCGGCTCGGGCGTCTCGGGCTCGCACGGGATCGTGCGCAACCCCTGGGGCACGGCCTGGAACACCGGCGGATCCAGCGCAGGGGGCGGTGCCTCCATCGCTGCCGGCGTCGGCATGATGTCGGTGGGCTCGGACATTGCCGGATCGGTGCGCCTGCCCGCCTGCCATTGCGGGCTGGCGGCGCTGAAACCCACGCAGGGGCTGATCCCGCATGCCCCGGCCTCGACCGTGCGGTCGGCCGGGCCGATTACCCGCCGCGCCGCCGACCTGCAGGTCTGGACCACGCTCCTGGCCGGACCCGACGCCGACGACCGCTATTCCGTGCCGCTTCTGGGCACCGATCCCGCCCCGGGCTGGGAGCAGGACCTGACCGTGGGCGCCTGCGCCGATTTCGGCTTTGGTCCCACGGTCGAACCGGCGGTGCAGGCGGTCTTCGACACGGCCCTGCAGGCGCTGACCCGGATCGTCGGGCGGACGCAGCCGGTGACGGCGGCCTACGGTTTCGACGCCTATCTGCCGATCGACGATTCCCTGAAGCTGCGCGGCTGGTACGAATACGCCGCCGCGGATGCCGAACATCGGGAAAAGGCCCCCACAGAACTGGTCGACTGGTTCGCCGAGGCTGCGGACTGGACCCCCGCCCGCATCCGCGAATTCGAGACCGGTATCGAACGCGGCGTCGCCGGGACGGTCGCCCTGCTGGACGGGGTCGATTTCCTGCTGACGCCGGTGATGCCGCTGGTCAACTGGCCGGCCGAGGACCGCGGGCCCGTCTTTGGCATGCCGCTTCGCCACACGACCTTTACCGCCCCCTTCAATCAGTCGGGGCATCCTGCGATCTCGCTTCTTGGGGGCTTCGACGGGAACGGGCTGCCGGTGGGGGTGCAACTGGTCGGCCACCGGCTGGACGACCTGCGGCTGATGGCGCTGGCCACGCTGCTGGAAACCGAACTGGGGGCGATGAAGGCCGCGGGCCGGAGCTGGCCCACGACACCAATCGTCAGCCATCGCTGAGTTTGGCTGCAAATAGGAAGGATAACCTTATGTCCGACAGGAAGAGCCAGGCGCAGGGCTTTGCCGCAACGGCCCTGGGCGCCGCCCCCGATAGCTTCGTCAACCCGCTGACCGTCCTGGCCTCGCCCGCCTGGCGCGGCATCGAGGGCGACGTCTGGCGCGCCGGGACCGGGGCCAGGACCGCCGTCATCAAACAGTACCACCCGGATACCGCCTTCTATGTCGATGCCGCGAAAGCCATCGCCGCGGCGCGTCACGCCAGCGACACCGGTGCCGGCCCGGCCGTGCTGGCGGACGATGCGGATGCCGGCCTGATCGCCTTTGAAGCGCTGCCGGACACGTGGCGGTGCAGCGGCCTGCAGGATGCGGTCGTGCCGGAACTCCGCGCCGCCACCATCGCTGCGAAGAAGACCTTTCAGTCGGGGCCGCGTCTGGGTTTCACCGCGTCGATCTTCGACGAGATTGCGACGCTGGCTGCCCTGGCTGCCCGGCTGGAGGCCCCGACCCATCCCCATCTGGCCGCTTTCCTGACGGTGATCGGCGAGGCCGGGGCGCGCATCAGGGCCTGCGACATGGATCTGAGGCCCTGCCACCGCGACGGCAACACCGCCAACCTGATGATCGGCCCGGACGCAGAGGTGAAGCTGGTCGACTTCGACCTTTCGGCCGACACCGACCCCTACGAGGACATCGGCTGCTGGCTCGTGGAGTTTTTCGATTGCGAGCCGGAGGCCCGCGCCGGTTTCGAGGAATGGGAAGGCCGCTTCGATGAAGGCCTGTTCCAGCGCGCGATGCTTTACGGCATGGCGGACGATCTGCGTTGGGGGCTGATCGGGGCGATCATGGCGGTGACCTCGCCCCGCACCACGCTGGAATTCGCGAAATACGCGTCGTGGCGGTTCCTGCGCCTGTCGACCATGGCCCTTGGGTCGCAAGCCGCCGACCGTTTGCGCCGGGCTGCATGAAGGAGATCGAAAGATGAGTGCTGCAACCGAAGAACAGGTCGCCCGTGCTATCGCCAGTGTGCCTGGCTGGACGCCCGAGACGGTGAAGGCCCGGCCGCTGGTGGGCGGACTTCTGAACTCGAACTGGCTGGTCGAGCACGAAGACACCACCTATTTCATGAAGGTCTTCGGCGTCGGGTCGGAAAACTTCGTGAACCGGGAGCTGTCGATAAAAGCCGCGCGCACCGCCAATGCGCTGGGCGTGGCCCCCGGCGTCGTCCACTACGACAGCGCCACCGGGGTCGAAGTGTTCGAATTCCTGACAAATTACCGGGCCTCGACCAATGCCGATTTCGTCCGCAGGGATTTCATGTCCGCGGTGATCGGCCTGTATCGCCAGTATAACGCGGGCGAGGCGCTGCCGGTCACCAAGGACGTCTTCGCGATGACCGACGAACATATCGAACAGGGCAACGAGGTCGGCGCCATTCGTCCGGCCGATTTCGCCTTCCTCGAACAGCAGTACCTGCGCGCGAAGGAGGCCTTCATGGCCTCGGGGCTGGACCTGGCGCCGTGCCACAACGACCCGATGCCGGGCAACTTCATGGTGCGGATGTCCGAGGATGACCGGCTTTTGGACATGAAGCTGATCGATTTCGAATTCGCGTCGAACAACGAACGCGCCTACGAGATCGGTGTCTTCCTGGGCGAGATCTTCGCCGATGAGACCGCGACGCTGGAAATGATCGAACAGTATTATGGCGCGCTGCGCGAGGATCTGGTGGCCCGGGTCTGGGTCGCCCGCGCCGTGGCCGACATGAAGTGGGGGTCCTGGGGCGTCCAGCAGCGGCAGTTGTCGGACTGGGATTTCGATTACCAGAAATACGGCATCTGGAAATACGCCCGCGCCCGCGCCGTCTTCAACGATAGCCGCTGGAACTACTGGCTCTCGAAACTCTGATCACGCGCGCGCCGCGCGCCCCGACGAAACCCTCTCGACACGCCACCCCGCGCGCGGCCTCCGACCCGCGTTCCGGAGGGCTGTTGCCTGCGCCTTGGCGCCCGACGAACAGGTATTCCGATGACCGACAAATCCCATTCCATCCTTGAGATGAACGCATATTCAGGCGGAACCGAGGCCAGCCCTCTGCTGTTGCGGCGGCAGGCCAACATGGGGCCGGCCGCGATCCTGTTCTACCGCGAACCGCTGGAGCTGCAGCGCGGCTCGGGCGCCTGGCTCGAGGCGACGGACGGCACGCGTTACCTGGATTGCTACA
>JBFXGQ010000234.1:0-7248 GCA_050177915.1 Pseudodonghicola sp.
GCGGACGAGATCAGCGCCGGCGGATAGGTCACGTTCACCGGCAGTTGCGGATCCTTGTCCATGATGCGCTTGATCATGTCCTTCATGCCCGCGCCGCCGACGACGATCATCTGGTCCTGACGGCCGGCCTGCGCGATGGCTTCCAGCACGCCCACCGCCATGTCGTCATCGGCCGCCCAGACCGCGTCGATTTCCGGGTATTTCGCCAGATAATCCTGCATCACCTTGAAGGCGTCGTCGCGGTTCCAGTTGCCGTGCTGCATATCGAGGATTTCCTTGCCGGACCCCTCCAGCGCCTTCTGGAACGCCTCGACGCGTTCATTGTCCAGCGTCGTCGGGATGCCGCGCAGCACCACGATCTTGCCGCCGTCCTTCAGATTGTCGCGGAAATATTCGCCCGCGACCCGGCCGAAGGCGGTGTTGTCGCCGGCAACATACAGATCCTCGATCCCTTCCTCGGAGAGGCCGCGGTCCACGACGGTCACGAACTTGCCCGCCGCCTTGACCTGCTTGACGGGGTCGGTCAGCGGCTCGGATTCAAACGGCAGCACGACCAGCCCGTCGATGTTGCGGGTGGCCAGCATATCTTCGATGTCGGAGACCTGCTTGGCGGCGTCCGGCGCGGTCGCCAGCACGAATTCAAGGTTCGGATAGACCGTCCCCAGCCGGGTGATGGTGTCCTGCGCGTGCCAGTTCAGCCCGCCCATGAAACCGTGGGTGGCGGACGGGATCGACACCCCGATCACCTTCTTTTCAGCGCCCTGCGCCACGGCGACGCTGGCCACCAGCGACAGCGCAGCCGCGGCAAGCGGCAGTTTCAGCATGTTGCGACGTTTCATGGTTCTTCCTCCCCTATCGGCCGCTAGTCGGCGGCGCGTTTTTCCCGCTGCAAGACCACAGCGAGCACGATGATGACGCCCTGAATCGCCCCGTTCAGATAGGGGCTGACCAGATCCGCCAGATTCAGGATGTTGTCGATGAGGCTTAGGATCAGGACGCCGACGACCGTCCCCCAGACCCGGCCGCGACCGCCCTTCAGCGCGGTGCCGCCGATGATGACGGCGGCGATGGCCTCAAGCTCCCACAGAACGCCGGTGGACCCGGACGCCGACCCCAGCCGCGGGACGTAAAGGATCGTCGCAAGGCCGACCAGCGCGCCGAGCAGCACATAGGTCAGCAGGCGGGTCCGTTCGACATCGACGGCCGAATAGCGGGCGACGCGGTCGTTCGATCCGATCGCCTCGACATGGCGGCCGAAACGGGTGTGGCGCATCGCCCATTCGCCAAGGATCGCGGCGATGGCAAAGACGATGATCGGCCATGTCACCCAGCCGATGCCGCCGAAATAGACAGGGCGATAGATGGCCCGCAGCGAGGAATCTAGGCTGAGCGTCCCGCCATCGGCAAGCCACGTCACGAGGCTGCGGAAGATGCCCATGGTGCCCAGGGTGACGATAAAGGCCTCGATCCGCGCTTTCGTCACCAGCGCGCCGTTGACATAGCCCGAGGCGATGCCCCCCGCCAACGCCACGCTCATGCCCAAGAGGATCGTGCCCCAGTTGGCCCCGGTAATCGGCGCGAGCCAGTTCATCGCCATGATGGTGATGCCAGCCAGAAATGCGGCCATCGAGCCGACGGACAGGTCCAGCCCGCCTTGTGTGATCACAAACGTCATGCCGATGGCGATCAGCCCGATAAAGGCCGACCGGGCCAGCACGTTCGACAGGTTGGCGGGCGCGAGGAACGCGGGGTTCAGCAACGCGCCAAGGATGAACAGCCCGACCAGCGCGATCAGCGGCCCCAGAAGATGCAGATTGACGCGCTTCATGCCGGTTCCCTTTCCGCGCCCAGCCCCATGGCAAGGCGGACGATGTTTTCTTCGGTGACGCGGTCGCCCGCGACCTCGCCTGCGATGCGGCCCTGACGCATGACCAGGACGCGGTTGGCCAGCCCGATCAGCTCGGGCAGTTCGGACGAGATCACGATGACGCCGGTTCCTTCGTCGGCCAGACGGCGGACAAAGCGGTAGATCTGCTGCTTGGTGCCGATGTCGATGCCGCGGGTCGGTTCGTCGATGATGATGATCCGCGGCTCGGTCAGCATGGTTTTCGCCAGCAACAGCTTTTGCTGATTGCCGCCCGACAGCGCGCCGGCGGGCATCGCGGGTGAGGCAGCACGGATGTCGAAATCGCGCGTGGCGTCCGCCATCGCAATCGCCTCGCGCGTGCGGTCGATGCGAAAGCCAAAGCGGTCCAGCGCCGACAGCGTGAGGTTTTCGGTCAGGGACTTGGTCAGCAGCAACCCGGCCTCTTTCCGGTCCTCGGTCAGATAGGCGATGCCGGCGGCCAGCGCGTCGGCGGGCGCGCGGATGGTCAAGGGCTGGCCCATCAGCGTGACGCGGCCATTATGGCGGCGCAGGCCCGCGATGGCCTCGGCCAGTTCGGTGCGGCCTGATCCGACAAGACCGGCGATGCCCAGAACCTCGCCTCGGCGCAGGGTCAGGCTCGCGTTTTCGACGCGGCCCGGAACGGTGACGCCCTCGACCCGCAGCATCTCATCGCCCGCCGCGGACGGCTTGGGCGGAAAGATGTCGGCCAGTTGACGGCCGACCATCGCGGTCGCCATGCCGTCCTGCGTCATGCCGCCTCGGGTCGCGCGACCGACCACCGCGCCGTCGCGCAGGACGGTGATGCGGTCGGCCAGCCGTTCGACCTCGTCCAGCCGGTGCGAGCAGAACATCAGCGCCACGCCCTCGGCCCGCAGGCGGTCGACCTGCGCATACAGCGCGTCGACCTCGCGGTGGGTCAGGGCGGCCGAGGGTTCGTCCATGATCAGCACGCGGGCGCGGCGCGACAGGGCCTTGGCGATCTCGACCATCTGGCGGTCCGGCACCGACAGGTCGCGGATCAGCGCGTCGGGGCGGATCGTCGTGTCCAGCTGCGCCAGCAGATCGCCCGCGGCGCCGCGCATCGCGGCGTGGTCCAGGCGCAGGCCACGGTTGATCTCGCGCCCCAGAAAGATGTTGGCCGCGACCGACAGATCGGGGGCAAGGTTGAATTCCTGATGAATCACGATCACGCCCGCCGCCTCGGCCTGCGGGCCGGTGCTGTAGGGGGCGGGCTGGCCGTCCAGCAGCACCCGGCCTGACGTGGGCGCAAGAAACCCGCCGAGGATCTTCATGATCGTGGACTTGCCCGCGCCGTTTTCGCCGATCAGGGCGTGAACCTCGCCCGCGTTCAGGGTCAGATCGACGCCGTGCAGCACCTCGACCGGGCCGAAGCTTTTGGTCACGGCGTCCAGCGCGAGGGTCGGTGTCACAGCGTCACCCATGCCCCGTCCTCGTCCGAGGACCGCAGTGCGGCGGCGATGAAGCCCATGCCCGACAGCCCGTCCTGCAGTCCGGGGATGCGGTCGGCATGGGTCATGTCGCCCCGGATCACGGCGGCGATGTCGCTGTAAAGATTGGCGAAGGCTTCGAGATACCCCTCGGGGTGGCCGGGCGGCGTGCGGAACGACCCCGAGCGGTCCTGCGCGCGCGTCAGGATGCGCGGCGGCTGGTCCTTGGGGGTGAAGATCATCCGCTCGGACTGTTCCTGCCGCCAGTCGAGCGCGCCTTTCGTCCCGAACACCCGCAGCGACAGCCCGTTTTCCTGCCCCACGGCGACCTGGCTGACCCAGATCCCGCCGCGCGCGCCGTTGCCATAGCGCAGCGCGACGCGGGCATCGTCGTCGATCATGCGGCCGGGGACCATGCGCGAGACCTCGGCCGACAGGCTGTCGGGCGTCATCCCGGTCACGAACTGCGCCAGCTGCCACGCATGGGTGCCGATATCCCCCAACGCGCCCGCCCCCGCCTGCGCTGGATCGGTGCGCCAGTCGGCTTGCTTGGACTGGACCGGCTCGGACAGCCAGCCTTGCAGATATTCGGCCTGCACCAGCCGGATGTCGCCCAACGCACCCTCGGCCACCAGCGCGCGGGCCTCGCGCACAAGTGGGTTGGCGCTGTAATTATGGGTGAGGAAGAAGCGGGCTGTGCTGCGGCGGGCGGCGTCGGCGATCTGCTGCGCCTGATGGGCCGTCGCAGCCAGGGGCTTGTCGCAGATGACGTGGATACCCGCGTCAAGGAACGCGACGGCGGCAGCGGCGTGGACGTGGTTCGGGGTGACGATGGACACGGCCTTGATGCCATCGGGCCGGGCGGATTCGGCGTGCGCCATCTCGCGGAAATCGGCGTAGGAGCGGTCGAGGCCCAGAGCGCGCGCCGAGGCTTCGGCCCGCGCGGCATCCGACGACAGCGCGCCCGCGGTCAACCGAAAATGCCCGTCCATCCGCGCGGCGATGCGGTGGACCGCGCCGATAAACGCGCCCTCGCCGCCGCCGACCATGCCGAGGGGGATCGGGTCGGTCATAGCCCCAGCGCCTTGCGGTTCGCCGCCTCGTCCGTCCCTTGCGAGGCGAAATCGTCGAACGCGTGCGGCGTGGTGCGGATGATGTGGCGGCGGACGAACTCGGCCCCTTCGCGGGCGCCGTCCTCGGGGTGTTTCAGCGCGCATTCCCATTCGACGACCGCCCAGCCGTCAAAGCCGTACTGCGTCAGTTTGGAAAACACCGCCCCGAAATCCACCTGCCCGTCGCCAAGGCTGCGGAAGCGGCCCGCGCGGTCCGCCCAGCTTTGGAACCCGCCATAAACGCCCTGCCGGCCCGAGGGGCGGAACTCGGCATCCTTGACGTGAAACATGCGGATTCGGTCGTGGTAAATGTCGATGTTTTGCACATAATCAAGCTGTTGCAGCAGGTAATGCGACGGGTCATACAGCATGTTCGCGCGCGGGTGGCTGTCCACGCGGTCAAGGAACATCTCGAAGGTCACGCCGTCATGCAGATCCTCGCCGGGGTGGATCTCATAACACATATCGACGCCGCTTTCGTCCGCGAGGTCCAGCAAGGGCCGCCAGCGCGCGGCCAGTTCGGCGAATGCCGTATCCACCAGACCCGGCGCCCGCTGCGGCCACGGATACAGATAGGGCCAGGCGAGCGCACCCGAAAACGTTGCCATTGCGGGCAGACCCATCGCCCCGCTGGCGCGGATCGCCTTGCCGACCTGATCCACCGCCCATGCCTGCCGCGCCGTGGGGTTGCCATGCAGCCGGGAGGGCGCGAACCCGTCGAACCCCGCATCATAGGCCGGATGCACCGCGACCAGCTGGCCTTGCAGGTGGGTCGACAGTTCCGTCACCTCGACCCCGTTCTGCCGTGCGATGCCCAAGAATTCGTCGCGGTAATCCTGCGAAGTCGCCGCCCGGTCCAGATCGATCAGCCGCGCGTCCCAGCTGGGCACCTGCACGCCCTTATACCCCAGCGAGGCCGCCCATCGGGTGATCCCCTCCCACGAATTGAACGGCGCGGCATCGCCCGCGAACTGTGCCAGAAACAGCGCCGGTCCCTTGATGGTCCGCATCCCGTCCTCCTCGTCCCAAGGTCAGCTAAGCCCGAGATGTAATCGTTTGCAAGCGCCGTTCTCAAATCTTGCGTCGGCTGCGTCGGGCCGCATAGTGCGGTGGATGGACGATGCGGAAATTCAGCTCAGGCAGAGCGCACCGGCGCGGCTGGCGGATGTGGCCCGCGTGGCGGGGGTGTCGGTCGCGACCGTCAGCCGGGCGCTCTCGCGGCCCGCCGTTGTTTCGCCCGACACCCGCGACGCCGTGGCCCGCGCCGTACGCGCGACCGGCTATCGGATGAACGTGGCGGCGCGGAATCTGCGGCAGGGGCGGACGGGCGCCGTCGTGGCGCTGGTGCCCAATCTGGGCAACCCGTTTTTTGCCAAGATCCTGGCCGGGATGGGGGCGGCGCTGAACGCGGCGGGGTATGACCTGCTGGTCGGCGACACGATGGAGCCGGGGGAGCCGGGCGGCCGTCACCGCGCTTTGCGGCGGTTTCTTGATCCCTCGCGCGCGGACGGGATCATCCTGCTGGACGGGCAGGTGACGGCCGACGATCTGGCCGTCATGCCCGGCGCGCCGCCCCTGGTCATGGCGTGCGAGTGGATCGACGGCGCCGATTTCCCCCGCGTCGTGCTGGACAACGCCGCCGGAACCGAACTCGCGGCCCGGCATCTGTGGTCGCTGGGCCATCGCCGCATCGGCTGGATCGGCGGTCCCGAGAGCAATGTCCTGCACCGCGCCCGCGCCGACGGCCTGCGCCGCGTTCTGACCGACCCGCCCGGCTATCCCGGCGATTTCTCGCTGCAATCGGGGGCCGAGGCGGCGCTGCGCTGGCTGTCGCAGCCGCCCGAGACCCGCCCGACCGCCATCGTCGGCTTCAGCGACGAGGCGGCGGCGGGTTTCATGGGCGAGGTCCAGCGCCACGGCCTGTCGGTGCCGGGTGACGTGTCGGTGATCGGCTTTGACGCCATCGACTGGGTCGCGCATCTGCCGGTGCCGCTGACGACCATCCGCCAGCCCAAGCGCGATCTGGGCCGCCTCGCCGCGACCACGTTGCTGGAGCTGATCGGCGGCCATCGCCCGGCCGACCGGATCCTCACGCCCGAGCTGATCTGCCGTCAGTCAACCGCCGCACCGGTGTGAGGGTGGGGCTGCGTGACGTCGGGCAGAGTGGTCGAAAGACTCTGCCGAAAGCGGTCATCGCGTTGGCGGCCGGCAGAGCGTTTTCGGTGAGGTTGAATCGAGCGGCGCAACCGGAACGGCCTGAGCCGCATAACCGCCTTTCAGTCCGACAAGGCTGATCCCGCTGGGATCGAGGCTGTTCAGCTGCAGGTTCTCGCGCGTCTGATAATCGCGGATGAGGTTGGTGCCGCCGAGGATGCGGAAGGTGTCCTCACCCGCCGCGCCCGCTGTTCCGTCGCCGAAGATCGTGCGCGACCCCGCGCCGTTGCCGACCAGCAGCTCGCCTCCGCCGCCGCCATACAGCACGTCATTGCCCGCGCCGCTGACCAGTTGGTTGGCGGCGTCCGACCCGATCAACTGGTCACTGAAGGCCGATCCGATCACGATCGCGATGCTGTTCAGCAGGTCGCCCGCCGCATCGCCGCCCGTGCCTTGCGTCGTTCCCGTCGCGCTGAGGCCGACGCTGACGCCCGCACCCGAGGCGCTGTAATGCGCCGTATCGGTGCCCGGCCCGCCCAGCAGAATATCGGCGCCCGCAAAGCCGACCAGCGCGTCGTTGCCCGCGCCGCCCTCCAGACGGTTGGCGACCTCGGACCCGTGCAGCAGGTCGTGGAAGGCTGATCCG
>JBFXGQ010000235.1:0-7212 GCA_050177915.1 Pseudodonghicola sp.
GGCAACTGGTCACCGACGAGATCGTGATCGGCCTGATCCGCGAGAAGCTGGAGACGGTGAAGGCCAACGGCTTCATCTTCGACGGCTTCCCGCGCACGCTGGCCCAGGCCGACGCGCTGGGGGACCTGCTGCAGGCCGAGGGTCAGAGCCTCGACGCCGTGATCGAGATGGAAGTGGACGACGCCGCCCTGGTGCAGCGCATCACCGCCCGCTCCACCTGCGGCACCTGCGGCGAGGTCTATAACGACATCACCAAGCCGATCCCGGCCGATGGCAAATGCTCCAACTGCGGCGGCACCGAATTCAAGCGCCGCGCCGACGACAATGAGGACAGCCTCAAGACCCGTCTGATGGAGTATTACAAGAAGACCTCTCCGCTGATCGGTTACTACTATGCCAAGGGCAAGCTGACCAAGGTGGACGGTCTGGCCGATATTGACGCGGTTCGCGAATCCATCGCGGCGGTGCTTGACAAATAAGGCAGGGGGTTGACCCTTGGGTCAAAACCCCATATCGACCCGCATCCCATACGGGAATCAACGGCGTGGCGGGATTCGCCCGGCGCGCCGATCACCTCGCAAGAATGCCGGCCATCTGGCTCTGCCACGGTCGCGCTGTTGTGAAAAAAGGTTCTGGAGCTACGGAACCGCAACGAAAGGAAAGTGACACGTGGCACGTATTGCCGGCGTAAACATCCCGACCGCCAAACGGGTACCCATCGCCCTCACCTATATCACCGGTATCGGCCATACTTCGGCCAAGGCCATCTGTGACGCCGTCGGCATCGAGCCGACCCGCCGCGTCAACGAGCTGAGCGATGCCGAAGTCCTGCAGCTGCGCGAGCACATCGACGCCAACTACACCGTCGAAGGCGACCTGCGCCGCGAAACGCAGATGAACATCAAGCGTCTGATGGACCTGGGCTGCTATCGCGGTCTGCGTCATCGCCGCAACCTGCCCGTCCGCGGTCAGCGCACGCACACCAACGCGCGCACCCGCAAAGGCCCGGCGAAGCCGATCGCCGGCAAGAAGAAGTAAGGGGAGGCTGATCAATGGCACGTGATAAGACTCGCATGAAGCGCAAAGAGCGCAAGAACATCGCCGCCGGCGTGGCGCATGTGAACAGCTCTTTCAACAACACCAAGATCCTGATCTCCGATGTGCAGGGCAACGCGATCTCGTGGTCGTCGGCCGGCACCATGGGCTTCAAAGGCTCGCGGAAGTCGACCCCCTACGCCGCTCAGATGGCCGCCGAAGACGCCGGCCGCAAGGCGCAGGAACATGGTGTGAAGACCCTGGAAGTCGAAGTGCAGGGCCCCGGTTCGGGCCGTGAATCGGCGCTGCGCGCGCTGGCTGCCGTCGGCTTCAACATCACCTCGATCCGCGACGTGACGCCGATCGCCCACAACGGCTGCCGCCCTCCGAAGCGTCGCCGCGTCTAAGGGCTGGAATACTCTAAACGGGGCCGCGCATCCGCACGGCCCCGATCCGTCATTTGAAACCTCGGGCGTCTGTGCTTTCGGACATGGAGCGCAGACAGGAATGGAGGGACCGCATGATCCACAAGAACTGGGCTGAACTGATCAAGCCGACGCAGCTTGAGGTGAAGCCGGGCAACGACCCCGCACGCCAGGCCACTCTGGTGGCCGAACCGCTGGAACGCGGCTTTGGTCTGACCCTGGGCAATGCGCTGCGCCGCATTCTGATGTCGTCGCTGCAGGGCGCCGCCATCACGAGCGTGCAAATCGACAATGTCCTGCACGAGTTTTCGTCGGTCGCCGGTGTGCGTGAGGATGTAACCGACATCATCCTCAACCTCAAGGGCGTGTCCCTGCGCATGGAAGTCGAAGGCCCCAAGCGGCTGTCGATCAGCGCCAAGGGCCCGGCCGTGGTCACCGCGGGCGACATCAGCGAAAGCGCCGGGATCGAGATCCTGAACCGCGACCATGTGATCTGTCACCTGGACGACGGCGCCGACCTGTTCATGGAACTCAGCGTGAACACCGGCAAGGGCTATGTCTCGGCCGACAAGAACAAGCCGGAAGATGCACCCATCGGCCTGATTCCGATCGACGCGATCTATTCGCCGATCAAGCGCGTCAGCTACGACGTTCAGCCCACCCGCGAGGGCCAGGTGCTGGATTACGACAAGCTGACCATGAAGATCGAGACCGACGGCTCTGTCACCCCCGATGACGCGGTGGCCTTCGCCGCCCGCATCCTGCAGGACCAGCTGTCGATCTTCGTCAACTTCGAAGAACCCGAATCCGCCGGCCGCCAGGACGAGGACGACGGGCTGGAGTTCAACCCGCTGCTGCTGAAGAAGGTGGACGAGCTGGAACTGTCGGTCCGGTCTGCCAACTGCCTGAAGAACGACAACATCGTCTATATCGGCGACCTGATCCAGAAAACCGAAGCCGAGATGCTGCGCACCCCGAACTTCGGCCGCAAGTCGCTGAACGAGATCAAGGAAGTGCTGTCGGGCATGGGCCTGCACCTGGGCATGGATGTCGAGGACTGGCCGCCCGACAACATCGAGGATCTGGCGAAGAAGTTCGAAGACAGCTTCTGATCTTCGTAAGACTTCGGGGGAGGGCTGCGGTCCTCCCCCCAAATTCCCGGGTCTTGCCGGGGACAGACTGGGCGCTCTCGCCCCAAGGAGAGCTGGCGACACTCTAGCCGGCCGGACAAAGCAAAACCGCCCGTAGAGGGCATGAACCGGAGAAACTGACATGCGTCACGCACGTGGCTATCGCCGCCTGAACCGCACCCACGAACACCGCAAGGCGCTGTTCGCCAACATGGCCGGCTCGCTGATCGAGCACGAGCAGATCAAGACCACCCTGCCGAAAGCCAAGGAACTGCGTCCGATCATCGAAAAGATGATCACGCTGGCCAAGCGCGGCGATCTGCACGCCCGCCGTCAGGCCGCCGCCCGCCTGAAGCAGGACCAGCACGTTGCCAAGCTGTTCGAAGTGCTGGGCCCGCGCTACAAGGACCGTCAGGGCGGCTACGTCCGGGTTCTGAAAGCCGGCTTCCGCTATGGTGACATGGCGCCGATGGCGATCATCGAATTCGTCGACCGCGATGTCGACGCCAAAGGCGCCGCCGACAAGGCCCGTCTGGCTGCCGAGGACGCCGCCGAGGAATAAGACATCCGGTCATCGACCGCAGATGCGCGCCCCGGCTCGAAAGAGCCGGGGTTTTCTTTTGCGCATGTGGTCCTGTCGCATCCGCAGACCGCCGCCGCCTATCCGGCATAGGCGTAGCGCGACTTGAGGATCGCCTCGGCGTATTCATCCTGTGCCGTGCTGTCGTACACCACCCCGCCGCCGACGTTCATCCGCGCCGTTCCGTCCGCGCGGCACAGCAGGGTACGGATCGCCACGTTGAACTCCATCGCGCCATCCGGCGCGATCCAGCCGATGGTGCCGCAATAGGCCTCGCGCGGGCCTGCCTCCAGTTCGTGAAGGATCTGCATCGCGCGCAGCTTTGGCGCGCCGGTGATCGACCCGCAGGGAAACAGCGCCTCGAACAGCGCCCGGACCGTGGTTCCGGGCCTGACCTGCGATGTGATGCAGGACGTCATCTGAAACAGGGTCTCGTAAGCCTCGATCGCGAAGATCTCGGGTACCCTGACACTGCCGGTTTCGGACACCCGGCTCATATCGTTGCGCAGCAGATCGACGATCATCAGGTTCTCGGCGCGGTTCTTTTCCGAGGCCTGCAACCCGCGCCGCAGCGCCAGATCCTCTGCGGCGCTCTCGCCGCGCGGTGCCGTCCCCTTCATCGGACGGGTGGTGAGCCTGCCGTCCGAGGAAAGAGAGAAGAACAGCTCCGGCGAGCGCGACAGCAGGGCGGCGCCATCGCCGAGGTCGACGAAGGCGCCGTGCGGCACCGGTTGCCGGCGGCAGAGCGCGGCATAGAGGCCTTCGGCCGATCCGGTATGCCGGGTGGCAAGCGGAAAGGTCAGATTGGCCTGATAGATATCCCCCGCCGTCAGGTAGTCGCGGACGGTTCGGAACGCCCCCGCGTAGCGGGCGAAGTCCCACTGCGCCGCCGCGGGGGCGAGGGCGCAACCGTGGCCGGGGGCGAGCGGCGGCGGCGGCGCGGGGGCGTCGAAGACGCCGAAATCCAGCAATGGCAGTTCCCGCTCAGCCGGCAGCAGCGGCGCCAGTTTCGGCTCCAGCACATAGCCCAGCTCGTAGCTGGCGTAGCCGGCAAGCCAGTAGCCGGCCTGCTGCGCCTGTGCGATGTCATCGAAGGCCGGCCCGACCTCGGCTGCGGTCCCGGCGCGGATCGTCCACGAGGGCTGGGCGAACTCCGTCCCGTGCCGCAGCGGGCCACGGTCGAACCGAACGCGGGACAAAGCCACAGGCGTCAGAAATCCGCGGCGACGCGCAATTCGCGCAGCGGGCGCACGATGTCGATGCTTTCCTGATAGATCGGATGTGCCTTGTAGGCGGCCAGTGCGGCGTCGTCCGGAAACTCGGCATAGACGATCACGTCGACCTCACCCGAGAGCGTATCGACCCGCTTGTTGCGAACCACCTCGAAGGCGGTGGAATGCGGGATCTGTCCCAAACGCGACAGCCCTTCGACAATGCGCGGGATGTCCTTGCCGTCCGCCGCGCTGAAGAACACGACGTGACGGATGAAGCTTCTGTCTGACATGATGGGGCCTGTCGGTGGTGATTTTGTGCGACACATCCCGCAATCGGCAGGCATCCGCAAGGGGGCGGGCGCCTCGCGGCCCCGACATCCGGTCCGCGACAAGGGAGGCGCCGCCTGAAGCGGCAACGCCCCGCCTTTCGGTTTACGCCCGGGCGTCCAGATCGGCCTTGATCAGCCGTTCCAGGTCGCGGACGGTGTGGTTGGCCAGGTTCTTGTCGATCTCGGCGACGACCTTGCTCTGCACCTCAGGGTGCAACTCGTCACGCAGCAGCCCCAACAGCTGCGGCGCGGCGGCGATCACCAGCCGGTCGTAAGCCCCCTTGTGGGCATAGCGATAGAGGATGTCCGCCAGATCCTTGGCGAAACGGTCGCGCGCCAGCTCGTGCCAGTCGGTCCCCTCCATCGCCGACATCTGGCCCGGTCCGACATCGGCGCGGCGGCCGGGACGGTCGGCGTTCTCCGGCACCTCCGGCTGTTCCTCGCGGGCGATCACCTCGAAGTTCGGATCGGCGTGGTCTGTCAGGTTCCGCATCAGCAGCGCCTTCTCGCTGTCGGCCACAACGATCCAGGTTCCGTTCGTCAGTTCAGGCATGGGAGTCCCCCCCTTTGCTTCATTGCCATCAGTGTAGCCGTCTGCGGGCCTTGGTCAAAGGGGCACCTGCGCCGCAGGGGGCCGCCCCGGTGCCGTCGCGCCGCCTTGCAATCGCGCAGAGGTCGGCTCATATCCCCTGAGACGACCGGGAAAGGAGCCCGCCCATGATCCGCGCCCTTCTGTTCATCCTCTGCCTCGTGGCCGCCCCCGCCTGGGCCGAGACCCGGGTGCCGCAATCCCGGTCCGAGATCTCGCTGGGCTTCGCGCCGCTGGTCAGGGCGGCGGCCCCGGCGGTGGTGAACATCTATGCCAAGATCGTCACTCAGGGCTATGACAGCCCCTTCGCCGGCGATCCGTTCTTTCAGGACCTGTTCCGCGGTTTCGGTACCCCGCGTCCGCAGGTGCAGAATTCGCTGGGCTCCGGGGTGATCCTGTCAGCCGATGGCATCGTGGTGTCGAACTATCACGTGGTGGCCGAGGCCAGCGAGATCCGTGTCGTCACCACCGACCGCAAGGAATACGACGCCAAGGTGGTCCTGGCCGACAAGGAGGCCGATCTGGCGGTGCTGCAGCTGCAGGGCGCCAAGGGGCTGCCGTTCCTGCAATTGCGCGATTCCGATCATGTCGAGGTCGGCGAGCTGGTGCTGGCCATCGGCAACCCCTTCGGCGTCGGCCAGACCGTCAGCAGCGGCATCGTCTCGGGGCTGGCGCGCACCGGCGCGGTGGCGGGCAGCGCCCTGGGCTATTTCATCCAGACCGACGCGCCGATCAACCCGGGCAACTCGGGCGGCGCGCTGATCGACGTGAACGGCGATCTGATCGGCATCAACAGCCGCATCCTCAGCCGGTCGGGCGGGTCGAACGGCATCGGCTTCGCCATCCCCGCCAATCTGGTGGCGCAATTCGTGCACCAGGCGCGCGACGGCAACGACCGGTTCGAACGCCCCTGGGCCGGCATGGCGGGCCAGCCGGTCGACGCCGATCTGGCGCATACGCTGGGGCTCGAGGTGCCCGAGGGCATTGTGATCTCGGACCTGCACGACCAGAGCCCGTTCAGCCGCGCCGGCTTCAAGGTGGGCGATGTGATCACCCGGGTCGACGGCCAGCCGGTCAACTCGCCGGCCGAGATGGTGTTTCGCATGACGGTGACCGGCATCGGCGCCACCGCGACGGTGACTCGCCTGCGCGACGGCAAGCCCGAGGAGGTCGGGGTCGGGCTGATCGAGGCGCCGGACCAGCCCGCCGCCGAGCCGATCACGCTGGATGAAAAGACCGTGCTGCCCGGCCTGTCGATCGCCCGCGCCAATCCGGCGGTGATCGCGCGCTACGGCCTGCCGCTGTCGACCGAAGGCGTGGTGGTGGCCGATCCCGGCCCCTATGGCGGCCGGGCCGGCCTGCAACAGGGCGATGTGATCCTGGCCATCGACGATACCGCGATCGCCCGCACCGGGGACGTGCGGAAGGCGCTGACCGACCCGGGCCGCTGGCTCAAGGTCGATCTGGCGCGCCGTGGCCAGCGCGTCAGCCTGCGCTTCCGGCTCTGAGCGATGGCGGATCTGTTCGACAGCCCGGACGGCCGGCCGGCGCCGGCACCGAACCGGCCGCTGGCCGACCGGCTGCGGCCGCAGTCGCTGGATCAGGTGATCGGGCAGGCGCAGATCCTCAGCCCCGAGGGGCCGCTGGGGGCGATGCTGACCGCAGGCTCGCTGTCGTCGCTGATCCTCTGGGGGCCGCCGGGGGTGGGCAAGACCACCATCGCCCGGCTGCTGGCCGAGAAGACCGATCTGCATTTCGTGCAGATCAGCGCCATCTTCACCGGGGTGCCGGATCTGAAGAAGGTGTTCGAGGCCGCCAAGCTGCGCCGGACCGGCGGCAAGGGCACGCTGCTCTTCGTCGATGAGATCCATCGTTTCAACAAGGCGCAGCAGGACGGGTTCCTGCCCTAT
>JBFXGQ010000236.1:0-7197 GCA_050177915.1 Pseudodonghicola sp.
GCCTGTTCCGCCAGCGCGCTCCAGTCGCTGTCCAGCACCGCTGCGGTGTGGAACGACTGCAGCTCGACGTCGCGGTCCTTCTCGAACAGCCAGTCCCGATAGGTCTCAAGATCGGCGTTGCCCAGGGCCGCGCCAATGACGGGGAGTGTCATTCCTGTCTCCTTAAATCCGAATGCGCCGCCTCCCTAGTGCGGCTGGATGAACGAGACATGACAATCCGGCGCAAATCGCATGCTTTCGCATGCGACCTGCCCTGTCCGGGGTGCAGGGGTCAGATCGGGCGGTTCAGAACAGCCGGCCGGGGTTCATGATGCCCATGGGATCGAGCGTCGCGCGCAGCGCGCGGCTCACCGCCTGTTCCTGCTCGCTGCGGATGCGCGGCACGTAGCCGACCTTGGCGGAGCCGATACCATGCTCGGCCGAGATGCTGCCCCCCGCCGCGATCACCGCGGCAAGCACCGCCTCCTCGATCCGGATGTAGAGATCGGGCGAGATGGCGGCGCCGGTGGCGTCGACCACCCCCAGATGCAGGTTCATGTCGCCCAGATGCCCGAACCACAGGCAGCGCAACGAGGCCGACAGCGCCCCCAGCCCGGCGTTGACCTCGGCGACCATCTGGTCGACGCCGCCGGGCGTCAGGCTGACGTCGAAGCCCACCACGGTGCCGAAGGCCTGATAGAGCCCTTCGTTCGCCTCGCGCAGCGCCCAGAAGTCGTCGCGCTGCTTCAGGCTCTGGGCGATGGCGCCGTCCTGCACCAGCTCCGCCTCGAACAGATGCTCCAGCGCGCCCTGCACCGCGTCGCGCAGCGCGGCTTCCTCCGGACCCTCGACCTCGATCAGCAGGGTCGGGCCGCCGGCGCCAGGCAGCGGATCGAAGCCGCGAAAGCCGCTGGCGAAATTGTAATAGCCCGGCCACATGATCTCGCAGATCGCCAGCCCCGGCAGCCGCGCTTCGAGTCGCGCCAGAACCTCGACCGCGCCGGCCAGATCGGGCACCCGCAACAGGGCGGTGACCCGTTCGGACAGCGCCGGACGCAGCCGCAGCACCGCACCGGTGACGACGCCCAGCGTGCCCTCGGCGCCGATGAACAGCTGCTTCAGGTCGTAGCCGGTATTGTTCTTGAGAAAGCCGTTCATCGCGCTCAGCACGGTGCCGTCGGGCAGCACCGCCTCGATCCCCAGCACGTTCTGGCGCATCACCCCTTCGCGAAAGGCCCGCATGCCGCCGGCATTGGTCGAGATCATGCCGCCGATCTGGCACGACCCGCGCGAGCCGATGTCGACCGGGAACACCAGATCGCGGTCCAGCGCCGCCTGTTGCAGCCGCTCCAGCGTGACGCCCGCCTGCACCCGCGCCACCCGCGCGCCCGCGTCGATCTCGGGCTCGGCATCCATCCGGTCGAGATTGATCACCACGCCACCGGAAATCGGCCGGGCGCCGCCGGCCAGCCCGGTACGGCCGCCCTGCGGCACCACCGCCAGCCCCTCGGCGTTGCAGATGGACAGGGCACGCGCCACCTCCTGCGTGGTGCGCGGCCGCAGCACCGCCAACGGCACCACCGGCTCGCGGTTGGTCCAGTCGGACAGATAGGCCGGGTTGGCAGCACTGCCGGCCTGCACCACCTGCGGACCCAGGGCAGAAAGAAGAGCGTCAAGCGTCATTTCACCGTCCCATATAGGCGACCGGTCCGGTCACCAGTTCAGGGAACAGGATAAGCCCGGCCAGCACAAGGATCTGCGCCACCAGAAAGGGCAGAACCCCGGTGACGACCTTTTCCATTCTTGCACCGGCGACACCCGCCACGACATTCAGCACATTGCCCACCGGCGGGGTCAGCATACCCAGTGCGCCGGCAATGGTGAAGGCAACACCGAAATAAACCAGATCGATTCCCGCCGCCTTGCACAACGGAATCAAGAGCGGCATCAAAATCAGCATCAGCGGCGAGAAATCCAGCACCGTTCCCAGCACCAGCACCACGCCCAGCATCACCGCCAGCAGCAGCGTCGGCTGGCCGATCAGCGGCCGCAGCGCCTCGATCAGCATATTGGGCAGGTTGGCGGTGGTGATCAGCCAGGCGCTGACCCCCGAGGCGCCGATCAGGAACAGCACCGCCGCGCTGGTGGTGGCGGCGTTCAGCAGCGCCGTCTTCAGCTTGGCCCAGGTCAGCTCGCGATAGACCAGCGCACCGACCAGACCGGCATAGACCACCGCGATCACCGCCGCCTCGGTGGGTGTGAAGTAGCCCAGCCGCAGGCCGCCGATCACCACCACCGGCAGGAACAGCGCCGGCAGCCCCTTGACCACGGTGCGCGCCCGCAGCCCCCAGTCCTGCCGCGGCAGCCCGGTCAGCGCCTCGCCGCGGATCAGGATGCGCCAGCAGATCACCAGCGCCAGCGCCATCAGCAGGCCGGGCACGATGCCGGCCAGGAACAGCTCGCGGATCGAGACATTGGCGATCGAGCCGTAGACCACCAGCGCGATCGACGGCGGGATCACCGGCGCGATGATGCCGCCCGCCGCCATCAGCCCGACGCTGCGCCCCTCCTCATAGCCGCCGGCGCGCATCATCGGCACCAGGATCGCCGCCAGCGCCGCACTGTCGGCGATGGCCGATCCCGACAGCGAGGCCAGAATCAGCGCCGAGAAGATGGCGACATAACCCAGCCCGCCGCGCACATGGCCCAGAAAGGCCATCGCCACGTCGATGATCCGGCGCGAGATGCCGCCGAGGTTCATCAGCTCGCCCGCCAGGATGAAGAAGGGGATCGCCAGCAGCAGGAAGTTGTCGACGCCCAGGATCAGGTTCTGCGACACGATCTGCGCCGAGAAGTAGTCCATGTAGAGCATCAGCGCGACGCCGCAGATCAGCAGCGCATAGGCGATCGGGATCGCCAGCACGATGGCCAGCAAAAGCGTTCCGATAAAAACTGCGAGGATCATGCGCGGCCCTGCCCTTCCGGTTCGAATTCCTCCTCGCCCTCGGGCAAGGTCCGATGCTGTTCGAAATAGGCGCCGGCGGTGAGCCGCCCGGTCAGCAGGCCCAGCACCCGCAGCCCCGAGATCAGCAGGAACAGCACCGCCCCCGCGATCCCGGCCTGATAGACCAGCCCCACCGGCAGCCCGGTGATCGGGAAACTGTCGAAGGCGCTGTACTGATATTGCCGCCAGGCGCCGGTCCGCAGCAGCGCATCGCACAGCATCATCAGCCCCAGACCGCCCTGCGCGGCGACGAATTGCTGCGGCGCCGGCTGCCGGCGCACCGCCGCGTCCATGGCGATATGCGCCCGCCGCGCCAGCGCCAGCACGGCGCCCAGCATCACCAGCCAGACCAGCATCACCCGCGACAGCTCCTCGGTCGCGGCGATGCCGGAATGGAACAGCAGCCGCAGCGCGACATTGACGAAAACCGCGACGACCAGCGCCGCGAGCAGGGCGATCAGCGCCCATTCCAACAGACTCAGGATCCGGAACCGGCCCAGCATCTCACCCTCCTGCCCAAGGGCCGCGCCCGAAGCGGGCGCGGCGATTTCGGGATTATTCGGCGCTGGCCGCGATGGTGGCCAGCATCTGATCGTACAGCGGCTTGAGATCCTCGGTCACGGTTCCCGCCGCCACCGGCGCCACCTTTTCACGGAAGGCCGCCACCGCCTCGGGCGACAGCGCCGGGACGATCTCCATGCCGCCCTCGCCGCCGAGGAAATCCAGCACCTTGGCATTGGCTTCGCGCATCATGGCGCGCTGGGTGGCGCCGAAGCCCTGCACCGCGTCGATCAGCAGCGCCCGGTCCTCCTCCGACAGCCGCGACATGAAGGGCTTGCCGGCCAGCACCACCATGGCGCTGTAGATGTGGTTCGACACGGTCAGATAGTCCTGCACCTCGTAGAACTTCATCATCTCGACGGTCAGCGGCGTGTTGTCCTGGCCGTCGACGGTGCCGGTCTCAAGCCCGGCATAAAGCTCGGTGAACGGCATCGGCGTGGGCTGCGCGCCCAGCGCGTTGAAGGTGTCGATGAACACCGGCGCGCCGATCACCCGCATTTTGATGCCGGCCAGATCGTCGGGCATGGTCACCGGGCGGACGTCGTTCGAGATCGCGCGGAACCCGTTCTCCCACAGCCCCAGCGCCTGCAGCCGGTGCTGCTCCAGCCCAGCGGTCAGCTCCGCGGCCAGCGGCCCCATGGTGACCGCGTCGGCCTCGGCCTCGGTGGCGAAGACGAAGGGGATGTCCAGCAGCCGCAGCGGCGCGTTCAGGTTGGTCAGGTTGGTGGTGGCGGTGATCAGGATCTCCTGCAGGCCGCCCTGCAGCGCGCTGATCTGCTGCTTTTCGTTGCCAAGCTGACCGGCGGGGAAGATCTGCACGTCGAAACGGCCCTCGCTGCGCTTTTCCAGATCCTCGGCGAAGGCCTCGACCCCGCGCGAGAAGACGTCGCTGCCGGGCCCGAAATGGCCCACCTTGATCACCGTCTGCGCCATCGCGGTTCCGGCCCCCAGAACCAGCGCCGCGCAGGCGGCCAGCGTCAGTTTCATCGTCATGGCATTCATCCCTTTGTTGGTTGGTCTTTGTTGGGTCAGTCGTCTTTGCAAAATCATGCGCCCGCCGCTCAGGCGGCGGTGCCGGCGCGCTGCGCGATGCGATAGCGGCAATGGTCGAGGCAGGGCAGCACGGTGCGCACCGCCTTCAGATGGCCGATCGACAGCTCTGCCGTGGCGATCCCCCGGTCCGAGGCCACGGTGCCAAGCACCAGGCCAGAGGGGTCGACCACCATGCTCAGCCCGGCCGAGCGCGGCGCCGGTTGCGACGAGGCCAGCACATAGCTGGTGTTCTCGATCGCGCGGGCGCGCAGCAGGGTCTCCCAATGCAGCTCCTTCAGCGGGCCGGCGACCCAGCCGGCGCAGACGATCAGGGCGTTGGCGCCCTGTTCGACCAGCGCGCGGGCCATCTCGGGGAACCGCAGGTCGTAGCAATTGATCAGCCCGAAGCGGAAGACGCCGATGTCGAACAGCACCAGTTCGCCAAACCCCTGTTTCAGCGGCGCCACCGCGTTCTTGTCGGATTCGCGGTAGTGGAAGGCGTCATAGAGGTGCAGCTTCTGGTAATTGCCCTGTTCGGTCCCGTCCGGCCCCATCACGATCAGCCGGTTTTCCGACAATTCGTCCTCGCCCTCGGCGTACATGCCGGCGACGATATACAGACCCAGGTCGCGGGCGATGTCCGACAGGCTGTCCCGGAACAGCGCGCCTTCCTCGCGGGCGATGCGGCTCAGGGTCTCGGGAGAGGAATCGAAGGCATAGCTCGCCGCCTCCGGGAAGATCACCAGATTGGCACCGCGCGCCCGGGCCTGGGTGGCCAGGTCGCGGATCGCGTCGATATTGGCCCGGGTGCTGTCGGTCGAGGCAAGTTGCGCAACGGCGGCAATGAGGGTTTCGCTGCCCTGTCCGGCTTCGGTGGTCACTGAAAGTCTCCCAATCTCTGAGGCGGGGCCGATCCGGCATGCCCGCGTTGGACCGAGACTTCCATGAGTGGCAAGAAAACGCTAATATTAATCATGCCATCATTAATACTCTGGAAGCATCAATGTTACGTTCCGCAGATCTCCGCCAGCTTCGCTATTTCTCGGTCGTCGCCGAAACGCTGAGCTTTAGCGAGGCCGCCCAACGGCTGCATGTGGCGCAGCCGGCGATCAGCCGCGCGGTGCGGGATCTGGAACAGTCGCTGGGGGTGACGCTTTTCGTGCGGACCACGCGCAAGGTGACGCTGACACCCGAGGGCGCCGCGCTGGCCAAGGGGGCGGACCGCGCCTGGCAGACGCTGGAGACCACGCTGCGGATGGTGCAGCAGATCCGCTCAGGCGTGAATGGCGAGATCCTTCTTGGCTATTCGGCGCAATCGGCGCATGGGCCGATGTCGAAGCTGCTGATCAAGTTCCGCCAGCACCGGCCGGGCATCAAGCTGAAGCTGCAGCTCAGATCCTCAGAGGAACAGATCGACCAGCTGCGCCAGGGCCGGATGGACATGGGCTTTCTGCTGTCCGCCGCAGTGCCCCCCGATCTGGAGGAGGTGCAGGTCACCCGCGAGAAATTCGTGGCGCTGCTGCCCGAGGCGCACCCCCTGGCGCAGGAGCCCGAGATCCACCTGCGGATGCTGCGCGACGAGCCCTTCATCCTCGGCACCGCCGAGCGCTGGCGCATGTTCCGCACGCTGATCGAGGGCGCCTGCCTGCACGAGGGCTTCCGCCCCCGGGTGGTGGGCGAAGGCGACGACACGCCGCTGCTGCTTGAGATGATCGCCTCGGGCCTGGGCGTGTCGCTCTATGGCGCGCCGATCGTGCATGTGCTGCCGCCCGGGGTGCGCGCCCTGCCGGTGGCGCCGGAGACGCCGGACTTCGGCATCAGCATGTGCTGGAACGGCCAGGCCGTCACCCCGGCGATGGCCGCGCTGGTGTCCTTCATCCGCGACGAGCTGGCCCGGCAGCAGGCCGCCGCAGGCTGACGCCCGGCGCGGACGCCGGGCGGGATCGGTCACTCCCGGCTCAGCGCCACCACCGGATCGAGCTGCGCCGCCGACCGCGCCGGCAGGAAGCCGAAGGTCACCCCGATCAGGGTCGAGGACAGGAAGGCCACCGCGATGGCGGTGCCGGAAAAGCTCAGCCGGATCTCGTCGGTGAAATAGCCCACCACCGCGCCGCCCAGCAGGGCGCCGAGAATGCCCAGAATGCCGCCGACCAGACAGACCAGCACCGCCTCGATCAGGAACTGGCTGATGATATCCGACCGCCGGGCGCCGATGGCGATGCGCACGCCGATCTCCTTGGTGCGTTCGGTGACCGAGACCAGCATGATGTTCATCACCCCGATGCCGCCGACGATCAGCGAGATCACCGCGATCATCGCCACCAGCAGGGTCAGCGTCTGGGTGGTCGAGGTGATGGTCTCGCGGATGGTGGCGCTGTTGGTCAGGAAGAAATCCCTGGTGCCATGCCGCTCCAGCATCAGATCGGTGATCTCGGTCTGCGCCAGATTCATGTCGTAATCGTCGCCCACCCGCACCTCGATGCTGTCGACATTGTCCTGCCCCGAGACCCGCGCCATCGCGGTGGTATAGGGGATCCAGACGTTCAGTGACGACGGCCCGAAGGTCGCCCCGGTCGAGCGCACCACGCCGATCACCCGCACCGGCACCCGGCCCAGCAGCA
>JBFXGQ010000237.1:0-7150 GCA_050177915.1 Pseudodonghicola sp.
GAGCCCGCCAGCGCAAAGGCGGTCATCTTCGACAGGAACGGCCCCGGCGCCAGCGCGTTGACGGTGATCGCCTGATCGGCCAGCTCCTTGGCCAGGATCTTGGTCAGGTGGATCACCGCCGCCTTCGACGCGGCATAGCTAGAGGCGCCGTCGCCCATCGGGATCTCGCCCATCACCGAGCCGACATTGACGACCCGCGCCGGGTCCTCCGGCGTGCCGGAGGCCTTGAGCATCGGCAACAGGCTCTGGGTCAGGTGGAACAGGCCGGTGACGTTCAGATCCATCACCTTGCCCCAGGCCTCATAGGGGAACTGCCCAAGCGGCGCGCCCCAGGTGCGACCTGCATTATTCATAAGGATATCAAGCGTCTCGGTGCGGATCTTCACCTCACGCACGAGGTTGTCGATACCCGCCTCGCTGCCGACGTCGCCGGCAAAGCCCTCGGCGCTGCCCGGCGCGCCGAGCGCGTTCAGCTCGGCCGCGACGGCGGCGCAGGCATCGCCCCTGCGGCTGGCGAACAGCACCCTGGCGCCGGCGCGCACCAGCGCCTCGGCCGCCATCTGGCCGATGCCGGTGGCGCCGCCGGTGATCAGCGCGGTCTTGCCGTGCAGGGAAAACAGGGTTTCAGGTGTCATTGTCGCCTCTCCTCAGAAGCCGCGCTGCGCGGCGACGATGCCGGCGTGATAGCCGTAATCGCCCAGCCATTCGGCGCCCACCCGCGCCCGGCGCATGTAGAAGCCCATGTCGAATTCATCGGTCATGCCGATGCCGCCGTGCATCTGCACGCCTTCCTGCACCGCCAGCTGCGCGGTCTGGGTGGCGCGCGCCTTGGCCAGCGACACCGCCAGCGTGGCGTTCCCGGGATCGCTGTCCAGCATCCGCCCGGCGTGCAGGATGGTCGAGGCGGTCACCTCGCAGTCGCACCACAGATGCGCGGCGCGGTGTTGCAGCGCCTGGAAGCTGCCGATCAGCACACCGAACTGCTTGCGCTCCTTCAGATAGCCGACGGTGCGGCCGAAGGCCTCGGCCGCCAGCCCGGTCAGCTCGGCGGCCAGCGCCGCCTGACCGGCCTGCAGCGCCGGTTTCAGCACCGTCATGGCATCGTCGACCGCGCCCAGCACATCCTCGCCGGTGGCCTCGACCTGATCGAAGGCGATCTCGGCCGCGTCGCGGCTGTCGATCATCGCCTGGGCGCTGCGGCTCACTCCGGCGCGGCCGGCCGGGATGTCGAACAGCGTGAGCCCATTGTCGGTCCGCGCCAGCACCAGCAGCCGGTCGGCAAAGCCGCCATCGACGACGAACCGTTTCCGGCCCGAGAGACGGAAACCGTTCCCCTCTCGTTTCACCGTCATTTCAATGGCTTCCGTAGAGAACTTCGCGCCCTCGTCAATCGCCAGCGCATAGGTCACCGATCCGTCGGCGATCTTCGCCAAAGCCTCGGTCGCGCGGTCGCTGGCGACCTGCCGCAGCGCCGTCGCCGCGATCACCGCGGTGGACAGGAACGGCGTCGGCGCCAGCGTCCGGCCCATCTGTTCGGCCAGCACGCAGGCCGCGGCATGACCCATGTCCGAGCCGCCGGCCGCCTCCGGCACCAGCACCCCGGCCCAGCCCATCGCCGCCATCTCGCGCCAGAGCGCGGGATCGTGGGTCTCGCCGGCGTCGCGCAGGGCGCGCAGCCGGGCCACCGGCGCGGCCTCGTCCAGATAGCCGCGGGCGGCATCGGCCAGCATGATTTCTTCTTCTGTTCTAACCAGTTTCGCCATGTTCTTTACCCCGGCAGCCCCAGCACCCGACGGGAAATGATGCTGAGCATCACCTCGCTGGTGCCGCCTTCGATCGAATTCGCCTTGGTGCGCAACCAGGCCGGCGCGCGCTCGTCCTCCCACAACAGCGCATCGCTGCCGCCGCCGGCCATCAGCAGCTCGTGCCGCCGCTTGTTCAGCTCGGTCCCCATGTATTTCAGCATGGCCGAGGCGTCGCCGGTGCCCTGTCCGGCCTCGGACTGGTCCTTGTAGCGTTCCAGCGTCAGACCAAAGGCCAGCGCGTCGACCTCGGCCCGCATCGCATCGGCGCGCAGCACCGGATCGTCCAGATGGCCGTCCTCGGCCAGAATGGCACCCAGCGAGCGGGTGCCGCCGGCCAGGAGCCCCGAGCCGCTGATCATCTCGCGTTCATGCGTCAGCAGGTATTTCGCCACGTCCCAGCCGCGGTTCTCGGTGCCGACGATCTGATGTTTCGGCACTTCAACATCGTCGAAGAAGGTCTCGCAGAACGGCGATTTTCCGGACATCAGGCGAATCGGCTTGGTGGCGACCCCCGGGCTGGTCATGTCGATCAGCAGGAAGGAGATGCCCAGATGCTTGGGCGCCTCGCGGTCGGTGCGCACCAGCGCAAAGATCCAGTCGGCCTGATCGGCGTAGGAGGTCCAGATCTTCTGACCGTTGACCAGCCAGTGATCGCCCCTGTCCTCGCCCTTGGTCTGGACGCTGGCCAGATCCGACCCGGCGCCCGGTTCGGAATAGCCCTGACACCAGCGGATTTCGCCGCGCGCGATCGGCGGCAGGTAATACAGCTTCTGCTCGTGGCTGCCGAACTGCAGCAGCGCCGGCCCCAGCATCCAGATGCCGAAGCTACGCAGCGGCACCCGGGCGTCGATCCGGCGCAACTCCGATTGCCAGATCTTTTCCTGATCGCGGTTCATCCCCGCGCCACCGTAGTCCACCGGCCAGGTCGGCACCGTGTAGCCCTTGGCGGCACAGCGCTCCAGCCAGGTTTTCTGCGCCTCTGACGTAAAGTTCCAGTTCTTACCGCCCCAGCAGGTGCTATCCTCGCCCACGGCGCCGTCACGCATCTCCTGCGGGCAATTCTGCTCCAGCCATGTCCGGATTTCAGCGCGAAACTGCGCCAGATCTTCGCTTTCCTGCACCATGCCTCCCCCGTCATGTTGCCGTTCAATTCCGCAGTGCAGAATTGCATTTCGAATTTCGATTGACAACAGGGATTTGCGATTGGATGACTCAAAACAACCCGCACATGCCCTCCGGCAGCCGTGCGGCCCAAGGGAGAGAACGTCATGAAAGCCATGCTCAGCACCGCCCCGGGCGGTCCGGAAACCTTGCAACTCACCGAACTGCCCGACCCGGAACCGGGCAAGGGTCAGGTCCTGATCCGGGTCCATGCGGCGGGGCTGAACTTCCCCGACACGCTGATCATCCGCGACCTCTATCAGTTCAAGCCGCAGCGCCCCTTTGCGCCGGGCGGCGAGATCGCCGGCGAGGTTCTGTCGGTCGGCGACGGCGTCACCGGCTTCGCCCCCGGCGACCGGGTGCTGGCGATGACCGGCCACGGCGGTTTCGCCACCCATGTCTGCGCCGATGCCGCCAGCGTGGTGAAGATCCCCGATGTGATGCCCTATGAGGATGCCGCCTGCTTCGTCTTCACCTACGGCACCTCGCTGCATGCGCTGAAGGACCGGGCGGAGCTGAAGCCGGGCGAGACGCTGTTGATCCTCGGCGGCGCCAGCGGCGTCGGCGCGGCGGCGATCGAGCTGGCCAAGGCGATGGGCGCCAAGGTGATCGCGGCGGTGTCGTCGCAGGAAAAGGCCGACTTCTGTCGCAAGCTCGGCGCCGACGAGACGCTGGTCTATCCGCGCGAGATGGACCGCGACGCGCAAAAGGCGCTGGCCGGTCAGATCAAGGATCTGGCCGGCCCCGACGGCGTCGATGTGGTCTATGACGCGGTGGGCGGCGATTACGCCGAACCGGCGCTGCGCGCGCTGGCGTGGAAGGGCCGTTTCCTGGTGGTGGGCTTCCCCGCCGGCATCCCGAAGATCCCGCTGAACCTGACGCTGCTGAAGGGCAGCCAGATCGTCGGCGTATTCTGGGGCGCCTCGGTCCGCAAGGAGCCGCAGAGCCATGCCGCCAATATGGCCGAGCTGTCCAGGCTCTATGCCGAGGGCAAGGTGAAGCCGCAGATCAGCGCCCGCTTCCCGCTGGAACGCGCCGCCGAGGCGCTGAAGTCGATGGAAGACCGCAAGGCGATGGGCAAGGTGGTGCTGACCATCGACTGAGACCGACGGTCAGGCACCGGATCAGCCCAGATGCGCGCAGTCGTTGAAGCCCCGCACGGTCATCCGGCCGCCCTGGATGACCAGCCGGCTGATCGAGCCGTTGGCGGCGCCGTTGAAGGCGAAGGCGTCCGACTGGGCGGCCATCGCCATGGCGGCGCCGATCACGCCGCCGTGCACCACCGCGGCGATCAGCTGGTCGGGATGGGCGGCGGCAAGGCGCAGCAGGCCGGCGCGCACCCGGGCATGCAGGGCGGCAGTGGTCTCGGCCCCCGGGATGGCGCCCCATTCGCGGGTCTCGATGGCGCGGGCAAAGGCCGGATCGTTCTCGGCCGCCTTGATGCGATAGAGCCCGCCGTCCCAGTCGCCCAGATGCACCTCGCGCAGATCGGGCTCGATCATCGGGGTCAGGCCCAGGCGTTCGGCCAGCGGTGCGGCGGTCTGATGGGTGCGCTGCAGGGTGGTGACATAGATCGCCGCAATCGGTGCGGCGGCCAGCCGGGCGCCCACCGCGCGGGCCTGGGCATGGCCGTTCTCGTGCAGCGCCGGATCGCCGTGGCCGTCCTTCATCGGGAAGGAGGAGCCGGGCCGCGCCGGCATGCTTTCGCCATGGCGGATCAGCAGGATATCGGCGGCACCGGCGGGCGGGCGGTAAACGTGCTGGCGGTATTCGCGGGTCATCGGGGGCTCCTCCGGTCGGGGTCTCGGTCGCGCGCAAAGCTAACCGGCGGGGCGCCGACCGCAAGGCGGAAGTCGACCGTCGCAACCAGAAAAGAGGCCAGAGGATGAAGACCAGAGAGATTGCCATCGCCGCGCTGCCGCAGGGGCCGCTGACGCCGGAGCATTTCGCCCTGCGCGAGACCGAGCTGCCCGACCCCGGGCCGGGAGAGGTGCTGTTGCGCACCATCCTGATCTCGATCGACGCCGCGGCGCGGGCCTGGATGCAGGGTGCCACCTATCGCGCGCCGGTGCGGGCGGGGGATGCGATGCCCTGCTACGCGCTCTGCGAGGTGGTGGAGAGCCGCAGCGCCACGCTCAGCCCCGGCAATCTGGTGGTGGGCGAAACCGTCTGGTGCGACCATGCGGTCCAGCCCGCGGCGGGGTTGCAGAAGGTGCCTGATGTCCGGCCGCTCACGCATCTGATGAGCGTCTACGGCATCGCCGGCAAGACCGCCTTTCACGGGCTGATCGGGGTCGGCCGGCCGATTGCCGGGGAAACCGTGCTGGTCTCGGCCGCCGCCGGCGCGGTGGGCTGCTATGTCGGCCAGATCGCCAAGGCGATGGGCTGCCGGGTGGTGGGCATCGCCGGCGGGCCCGAGAAATGCGCCTTCGTCACCGATACGTTGGGTTTCGACGCCTGCATCGACTACCGCGACCCGGGGATGCACAAGGCGCTGCGCGCCGCCTGCCCCGACGGCGTCGACATCTATTTCGACAATGTCGGCGGTGCGGTGCTGGAGGCCGCGCTTTTCGCGATGAACGACCGCGGCCGCGTGGTCTGCTGCGGCGCGGTCAGCCAGTATGACACCGCCAGCGCCCGGGGCCCGCGCAACCTGCCCGGGCTGGTGGTGGTCAAGCGGCTGCGGATGGAGGGGTTTATCGTCACCGATTTCGCCGATCAGGACGCCCCCGCGCAACGGGCGCTGCAGCATTGGGTCGGCAACGGCCAGATCAAGGTGATCGAGGATGTGATCGACGGGCTGGAGAACGCGCCGGCGGCGCTGATCGGCCTTCTCGCGGGGCAGAACCGCGGCAAACGCATGGTCCGGGTCGGTCCCGATCCGGACGCCACCAGACAGTGAAAAGGGAGAGAACCACCATGTCTGCGATCGAAACGGCCCTGGCCAAACTGCAAGCCCAGATCGGCACCGAGGTCGGCGTGTCGAACTGGATCGAGGTCGATCAGGCGATGATCGACGATTTCGCCCGCGTCACCCATGACGACCAGTGGATCCACGTCGACCCCGCACGCGCGGCGCAGGAAACCCCGTTCGGCGGCTCGATCGCGCATGGGTTCCTGAGCCTGTCGCTGGCCAGCCGGTTTGCCTATGACTGCTTCGAATCCGAGCCGGGTCAGGTGATGGGCATCAACTACGGCTTCAACAAGCTGCGGTTCCTGTCGCCGGTGCCGGCAGGCTCGCGGTTGCGCGGGCGGTTCACCCTGACCGCGGTCGACCAGCGCAACCCGACGCAGATCCTGCGCGAGACCGCGCTGACCATCGAGATCGAGGGCAGCGACCGCCCTGCCCTGATCGCCGATTGGCTGGGGATGATGGTCTTCGCCGCGGCGGACTGAGCCGGCAGGCCCGGTCGGACCCCGCGAAAATGAACACGGCAACTGGACAGCCTGTCCGGAAGGCGTATAAAATCCCCTGCGAATGGGGAAATGAGTTTGATGTGGGTTGATCGGGTCGGTCCCGGCGATCGTCGGTCTATTGCGACCGGGGCGCCGCAGACCGAAGAGACCGCGGACCACGCCGGTGCACTGCTCTGCGCCGGGGTGCCGCGCGAGCGTGAACATGCAACCAACGGGGCGTCAGGGTCATGACGCTCCGCGATTATCTGCATTTCATAACAAGCTCCAATTCGCTGGAAGAGCTCTGGGCCGCCCATACCGAACAGATGGGCGCCTACGGCTTCGACCGGCTGATCTACGGCTATACCCGCTATCGCACCGAAACCTCGCTGGGCGATCCTGAGGATTTCGTGGTCCTGACCAATCACGACAAGACCTATGTGGACGGCTTCCTGCACCGCGGGCTGTATTTCCACGCGCCGATGTTGCGCTGGGCGCTGGACAACGAGGGTGCCGGCAGCTGGCGCCGGATCACCCAGATCCGCGACAGCCAGGCGATGACTGCGGAAGAGCGCAAGGTCTACGAGTTCAACCAGAAGATGGGCGTGACCGCCGGCTATACGGTCAGCTTCAACTCGGTCTCGGTGCGGTCGAAAGGGGCGATCTCGCTCTGCGCCCGGGAGGGGCTGAGCCAGGACTCGGTCGAGGAGATCTGGGAGGCGCACGGCCGGGACATCCTGCTGATGAACAACCTGGCACATCTCAAGATCCTCACTCTGCCCCATATC
>JBFXGQ010000238.1:0-7141 GCA_050177915.1 Pseudodonghicola sp.
GCACCAGACAGCCACCCGCAAATATGCTGAACAGCACCAGCGGCACGGGGCGGAACATCTCGAAGACGATCAGCAGCAGCGGCGCCATCAGGTGACCGACCAACAGGATGGTCAGATAGGCCGGGCCGTCGTCGGCGCGGTGATGGTGGAACGGTTCCTGACAGCTGGGGCAGCTGTCGTTGACCTTCAGATAGCTGTGCAGCACCGCGCCCTCGCCGCAGCTGGGGCATTTGCCGCGATAGCCGCGGAACACCGAGGGCCAGACCGGGCGGTCGTCCTCGGTCGCCGGCGCGGTGGCCGTTTGCGCGATGGTCTGATCAGTCATGGCGGTCTCCCGATGGTTGAGGACAATCTGGGGGCTTGCCCGGCATAGGAAAAGGGCCCGGCGCGATGTTGCGTCCGGATGTCGCAAATCCCGGCGGAAAAGGGAACCGAAAAGGCGACGGAAACGCGCGGGCGGTGTCGGGATCGCGGCGGCGCGGTGGCGCGTCCGGGGGGGGGGAGAACGGGGCCGGAAAAGAAACTGCGATTTTTTGCGACGGATTTTGCCTTGCCCCCCGTTTGAAGGGTATGAACGGCGGCAACGGGCCGTCGCGCAGCGAGAGGAAGACAGATATGAAACATCGTCATTTCATTGCAGGTGTCGTCGTTGCAGCGGGGGCCCTGGCCACCGCCGGGGGTGTGCTGGCTCAGGGCCAAGGCATGGGCCAGGGGCAAGGTATGGGCCCGGCCGGCTGCGAGGGGCCGATGGGCGGGCACCACATGATGGGCGGCATGATGGGCGGCGACATGCGCCCGCCGATGATGACCTTCGAAGAGCTGGACGCCAATGGCGACGGTCAGGTCACCAAGGAGGAAATCCAGGCCAGCGCCCAGGCCCGGTTCAAGACCCGCTTCGACGCGGTCGACGCCGACGGCAGCGGCACCCTCAGCCTTGAGGAGATGCAGGCGCAGGCCCGCAAGATGGCCGACGAGCGCGCCGCGCAGATGTTCAAGCAGATGGATGCCAATGGCGACGGCGCCGTGTCGCCGGACGAGATGCCCGGGCCACGCCGCGGGGGCGACATGATGGACCGCATGTTCGGCCGGGCCGATGCCGACAACAGCGGCAGCCTGTCGAAAGAGGAATTCGACGCCGCCCGCGCCCGGATGCAGCAGCGGATGGAGCAGCGCGCGCGGAAGGACAAGGGCAACATGCGGTCGCGCATGGGCGGCGACTGCTACGGCCCCGGCCGTGGCACCCAGCCGATGCAGCAACCGCCGATGCAACAACCGCAGAGCGACAACTGACGCCTTGGCCCGGTTCGGGGCCATATCTGGCCCCCGGGCCGGGCACCACAGCGCCGATCCGTCCCCGCACGGGCCGGCCGGGGGCGGCGTGGCGCCGGACGCCACGCTGTCCGACGACGCGCTGCTGACCCTGTTCGCCAATGGCGATCCGCAGGCGGCGCGCAGCCTGACTGCGCGGCTCGGACCGCGCAGCTTCTCGGTCGCCCTGCGGGTGCTGGGCGACCGCGACGAGGCCGAGGATGTGGCGCAGGAGGCGATGATGCGGCTGTGGCGGATGGCGCCGGAGTGGCGGCCCGGGACGGCGCAGGTCTCGACCTGGCTCTACCGGGTGACGCTGAATCTCTGTCTCGACCGCAAGCGGCGCGCCAGCAGGGCCGGGGTGCAGCGGCTGGACGATGTGGCCGAGCCGCCGGATCCGGCACCGGGTGCGCCCGAGCGGATGCAGGAGGGCGCCCGCGCCGATGCGCTGCAGGCGGCGCTGATGAGCTTGCCCGAGCGGCAGCGGCAGGCGGTGGTGCTGCGCCATATCGAAGAGCTTTCGAACCCCGAGATCGCGGGGATCATGGAGATCAGCGTCGAGGCGGTCGAAAGCCTGACCGCCCGGGGCAAACGGGCGCTGGCGGCGGTTCTGGCCGGGCGGCGCGCAGAACTGGGGTATAGCGATGGCTGAGGACTGGACAGAAAGCGACGGGCTGGACGTGTTTTTCGCAGCCGCCCGGGCAGAGCGGAACGAGATGCCGGTCGGCCTGGCCGAGCGGATGCGGGCCGATGCGGCGATGGTGCAGGCCGGGTTCGCGCGGCCGCCGACACCGGTGCGGCCGGGGCGCGGAACGGGGCTGTTGGGGCAGCTGTGGTCGACGCTCGGCGGCTGGCCGGCGCTGAGCGGGCTGGCGGCGGCCTGTGCCGCCGGGGTCTGGCTGGGCGTGTCGCCGCCCAATTTCCTGCCCGACCCGCTGGGGCTGGTGGTGCAGAGCCAGCAATCCGATCTCGATGTGCTGAACAGTTTCGCGCTGTCGGCCCTGTTGCCGGAGGACGGCTGATATGACGATGACCGATACCGATCGCAAACCGCCCCGGATGCGGCCCTGGCTGCGCGTGCTGCTGGGGGTCTCGCTGGCGCTGAACCTGCTGGTGGCGGGGCTGGCGGTGGGGGCGGCGATCCGCTTCGGCGGCGGCCCCGAGCGGGTCCGCCCGCCGATGCCGCTGGGCGCGCTGCTCTATCGCGAGCTGCCGCGCGAGGACCGCAAGACGCTGCGCGACCGCAATCTGGGCGCGCGCGAGGAACGCGCCGCCCGCCGCCGCGCCGATGCCGAGGAACTGAACGCGGCGCTGCGCGCGGTGCCCTTCGATCAGGCGCGGATCGAGGCCTTTCTGACCCGCGACGCGGCGCGGCAGGCCGGGCTGGAAGAGGCGATGCGGCATGCCTGGCTGGCCCGGGTCGCGGCGATGAGCGATGCCGACCGCGCCGCCTATGCCGACCGGCTGCAGCAGGCGATGGCGGGGCAGAACCGTCCCGCCGGCAAGGAGGCCTCCGAACGGCATTGAGCGGCATGGCGCCGCCGCGCCGGCCGGCTCAGGCCGCCGCGACGCGCGCCAGCGTCACCTTGTTGCGGCCGCCGCGCTTGGCGGCATAGAGCGCCCGGTCGGCGCGTCGGATCATCCGGTTGAGCGCCCGCGCCGGATCCTCGCCCGCGGCGACGGCCCCGGGCCCCTGCGCCACACCGATGCTCACCGTCATGCGCAGCGGATCCGCCACCCCGGCGATGCGGAACGGCGTCGCCTGGATGCGCCGGCACAGCCGGTCGGCCACCGCCGCGGCCTCGGCCCGGGCGCAGCGGGGCAGGGCGATCAGGAATTCCTCGCCGCCGATGCGGGCGATCAGGTCGCGCGGCTGCACTGCCTCGCGCAGCCGGCGGGCGACCTCGATCAGCACGGCGTCGCCGGCGGGATGGCCATAGCGGTCGTTGACGCGCTTGAAGTGATCGAGATCCGCCAGCATCACCGCGAAGCCATGGCCCTGGTCGGCCGCGGCGCGGGCGATCTCGGCCAGCCGGGGCATGGCGTAGCGGCGGTTGTAGAGCCCGGTCATCGGGTCCTGCACCGCCGCCCGCAGCCCGTCGCGCAGGCTGGCGCGCAGCCGGTCCGACCGCGCCTTGCGCCGCAGTTGCGCCGCCAGCCGCAGCGCCAGCTCTTCGCCGTCGAAGCCTGCGGCGATCACGTCATGGGCGCCGCGGTCCAGCGCCTCTGCCGCCAGCCGGGCGTCGCCGGGGCAGGGCACCGCGATCACCGCGGTGTCGCGGGTGGCGCCGCGGGCGCGCAGATCGGCCAGCAGCCGCATGCCGGCATCCTCCGCCGCCGCGCCGTCGCCCAGTTCGATCACCACCGCGTCGGGTCCGGGGCCGCGCAGCAGCCCGGGGATATCGCCGAAGGGATGGCTGTCGATCCGGTGCGGCGCATGGCCGGCCAGCGCCAGCCGCCAGGCCCGCGCCGTGGTCCGGGCACCGGTCAGCAGCACCACATGGGCGGGCGGCGGCGCGGCGGCGAACTCCGCCGCGGGCTCGGCCAGGCCGGGGGCGGCGAAGCCCGGCAGCTCGACCGGGCCGGTCGCCGCCAGCGACAGATCCTCGGCGCTGAAACCGGCGCGGATCAGGCTGCGGATGCGCGCCTGCAGCAGCCGGTCGTCGAGCGGCTGGCACAGCGCCTCGTCCATGCCGGCGGCCAGCGCGCGCAGCCGCGCGGCGCGGTCGTTCTGGCCGACCACGGCGACGATCGGCGGCACCGGCAGCAGCGGATCGGCGCGCAGCAGCGCCGGCAGCGTCCGCGCGTCGCCGTCCGGCAGCGACAGGGCGGTGATGATCAGATCGGGCCGCAACTGGCGCACCAGCTGCGCCACCCCCTCCAGCCGGTCGGCCTGCACCACATGATACCAGGCGGCCGAGAGCTGTACCTTCAGCATGATGCGGGTGGTCGAGACCCCATCGAGGATCAGAATGGTCCCTTGCACGCCGTGGCCCCTCGCATGGTCGATTGCAGGACGTCTTGGCGAAACTCTGGTGCCTTCTAGTTAACAAACTGTTTCCAAAGCCGGGGTGCCGGCACGGAAAAGGCCCGGCGCCGCGAAGCGCCGGGCCCTGAGGTCAGGTCGAAACCGGGCTGCCGTCAGGCGGCGTCCTGCGCCTCGGGGTTGAAGCGTTCATAGAAGGTCTCGCCGTTCTCGGCCATCTCGCGCAGCAGCGGCGGGCAGGCGAAACGCGCGCCATATTTCGCCGTCAGCTGGTCGCAACGCTCGGCGGCATAGGGGGCGCCGATGATGTCCAGCCAGCTGAGCGGGCCGCCGGACCAGGGGGCGAAGCCCCAAGCCAGGATGGCGCCCACGTCACCTTCGCGGATATCCATCAGCACGCCTTCCTCCAGCGCGCGCACCGCCTCCAGCACCTGAGCGAACATCAGCCGTTCCTGCACTTCGATCAGATCGGGCTGCTCCGCGGCCAGCGGATACTGCTCGGTCATGCCGGCCCAGTAGCCCAGCCGCTTGCCCTTGTCGTCATAGTCGAAGAAGCCGGACTTGGACTTGCGGCCCAGACGCCCCAGACCTTCCATCCAGAAGATCAGATCGTCGGCCGGGCTGTCGGGATAGGCATCGCCCATCGCCGCCTTGGTCGCCCGCGCGATCTTGGCGCCCAGATCGATCGAGGTCTCGTCGTTCAGCTGCACCGGCCCCACCGGGAAGCCCAGCTGTTCGGCGGCATGGTCGATCAGCGGCATCGCCACGCCCTCGGTGATCATCCGCAGGCCCTCGTTGATATAGGGGATGATGCAGCGGTTGCAGTAGAAGAACCGCGCGTCGTTGACGACGATCGGCGTCTTGCGGATCTGCCGCACGTAGTCGAGCGCCTTGGCAACCGCGCGGTCGCCGGTCTTCTCGCCCTTGATGATCTCCACCAGCAGCATCTTCTCGACCGGCGAGAAGAAGTGGATGCCGATGAACTGTTCGGGCCGTTTCGAGGCCTGCGCCAGCCCGGTGATCGGCAGGGTCGAGGTGTTGGAGGCGAAGATGCAGTCTTCGGGGATGATCGCCTCGACCTTTTGGGTCATCTCGGCTTTCACCGTGGGGTCCTCGAACACCGCCTCGATGATCAGGTCGCAGCCCTTGAGCGCGTCCAGATCCGGGGTGGCGGTGATCAGCGACAGCATCGCCTCTTTCTTCTCGGCGGTGACCTTGCCGCGCTTCATCCCCTTGTCGAGATAGGCCTCGGTATAGGACTTGCCGCGGTCGGCGGCGGCCTGGTCGCGGTCGATCAGCACCACCTGCATCCCCGCCTGGGCCGAGACCAGCGCGATGCCCGCGCCCATCATGCCGGCGCCCAGAACGCCCAGCTTCTTGACGGTCTGGTCGGGAATGCCCTTGGGCCGCACCGCGCCCTTCTCCAGCGCCTCCTTGTTCAGGAACAGCGACCGGATCATCGCGCCCGACGACGGGTTCATCAACACATGGGTGAACCAGCGCGCCTCGATCCTCAGCGCGGTGTCGAAATCGACCAGCGCGCCCTCATAGACCGCGCTCAGCAGCGCCTTGGGCGCGGGGAAGGCGCCCTTGGTCTTGCCGTTCACCATGGCGTTGGCGCCGACGAAGGTCATGAAGCCTGCCGGGTGATAGGGGGCGCCACCGGGCATCTTGTAGCCCTTGGCATCCCAGGGTTTCACCAGATCGGCGTCCTTGGCGGCCAGCACCCAGGCCTTGGCGGCGGCGACCGGATCGGCAGCGATCTCGTCGATCACGCCGGCGGCCTTGGCGGCCTTGGCATCGACCATCTTGCCCTCCAGCAGGAAGGAGGAGGCACCCATCGCCCCCAGCTTGCGCACCATGCGGGTGGTGCCGCCGGCGCCGGGGAAGATGCCCACGAGGATCTCCGGCAGGCCGTATTTCGCCTTGGGGTTCTCGGCCACGAAGATCCGGTGGCAGGCCAGCGGCAGCTCCAGCCCGATGCCGGCGGCGGTGCCGGGCAGGGCGGCGGCGATCGGTTTGCCGCCCTTCTTGGTCTTGGCGTCCATGCCGGCCAGCTCGATCTTCCGCAGCAGCGCATGCATCTGCATGATGCCGTCGAACAACCCGCGCGCCGGGTCGTCGCCGGCCTCTTCCTTCATCTTGGCCAGCAGGTTCAGGTCCATACCACCGGCGAAGGAGCCTGCCTTGCCGCTGGTGATGACGATCCCCTTGATGCTGGCATCGGCCAGCGCGTCGTCAATGCAGGCCTCCAGCTCGGCCAGGCCGGCGAAGGACATCACGTTCATCGACTTACCCGGCACGTCCCAGGTGATGGTGGCGACGCCGTCTGCGTCTTGGGTCAAAGTGAATTCAGCCATAATCCTGTCTCCCGTTCAGCCGCTCACACGCGCTCGATGATGGTGGCCGCGCCCATGCCGGACGCGATGCAGAGGGTGGCGAGACCCAGTTCCTTGTCCTCGCGCTCCAGCTGGTCGAGCAGGATACCGATGATCATCGCCCCGGTGGCCCCCAGAGGGTGGCCGAAGGCGATGGCGCCGCCGTCGATATTGACCTTCGAGGCGTCGATATCGAAGGCCTGCATGAAGCGCAGCACGACGGCGGCAAAGGCCTCGTTGACCTCGAAAAGGTCGATGTCGCCGATGGCCATGCCGTTGTCCTTCAGGATCTTCTCGGTCACCGGCACCGGGCCGGTCAGCATGATGGTGGGATCGGTGCCGATCTTGGCGGTGGCCTTGATCCGCGCCCGCGGCTTCAGCCCGTATTTCTCGCCGAAGTCCTTGTTGCCGATCAGTACCGCGGCCGAGCCGTCGACGATGCCGGAGGAGTTGCCGGCTTGGTGCAGGG
>JBFXGQ010000239.1:0-7117 GCA_050177915.1 Pseudodonghicola sp.
GGCGGGGTCCCGGTGCGCCGCCCCGATCAGCAGCAACAGCCGGTCCCCCGCCGCGATCCGCGCGCCGCCCAGCGTCAGCGCGGCGGAAGCGATGCGCCACATCTGCTGCACCGGGCTGTCGTAGCGCAGCGGCTCCTCGACCGCGGCGCGGACATCGCCGTCGCCTGCGCCCGACAGATCGCAGCCCGGCACCGCCCCGACCGTCGCGGCGATGGCATTGCCGATCAGCGCCGAGGTATTCTCGGACCCCGCCATGATCAGGAACATCGCATGGTCGGCGATGACCGCGTCCGGCATCGGCCGCAGCGCATCGGCCAGGGCGATCATGCGCGACAGGCCGTCGTCGCCGGGGCTGCGCCGGCGGTCGGCGACCAGCTGCCGGAACGGCGCGCGCCGCGCCACGATCATCTCCTCCATCCGTGCATAGTAGCGGGGCGAACAGCCGCGGTCGAAGGTGCGGCCCATTTCGGCGGTCTGCAGCACGAAATCCACCACCAGCGGGCCGGGAATTCCCAGAAAATGCGCCATGAACAGCGGCGGCAGCAGGTCGGCATAGCCGGTCGCCGCGTCGAACCGGCCATCCGCCGCCACTCCGGCCAGCAGATCCTGCGCGATGGTCTCCATCACCGGGGCAAACCCCTCTGCCCGGTCGGCGGTCAGCACCGCCTTGATATAGCGGCGCGACAGGCCGTGTTCCGGCGGGTTGATGAAGGGCAGGAAGACCGACAGCAGCCCCGTCAGCCCCGGCGCCGCCCGACCGCTGCGGTGGCAGATGCCGCCGACGATCGACGACAGCTCGGCCACGCGAAAGCTGCGGTCACCAAGCACGGCCCGGACCTCGGCGGCGCGGTGCAGCACCCAGGACCGTTCGCGCGGCGCCCAGAACACCGGCGGGGCATCGCGCAGCCCGGCGTAGAAGGCGTAGGGCGCCGCCATCAGATCCGGCAGCATGGTGCTGAAATCGTCGATCGCGGGCCGCTTCTCAGTCATCCGAGACCTCTTCCGCATAGGCGAAACGACGGCTGAGATAGCGCTGCACCTTGCCGCTGGTGGTCCGCGGCAGCCGGCCTTCGCGCACCAACACCACCCGGTCCAGCCGGATGCCATGGGCGCGGAGCACCGCCTCGGTCGCGGCGGCGGCCAGCGCCGCGTGATCGAGCCCGGCGAAGGCGCGGCGGGACACCTCGTGCACCGCGATGATCCGGCCTTTCTCCTCGCCGCCCGTGGCGTCCGCGGCACCCTCGTCGACAAAGACCACCCCAGCCCCGGGCACCAGGTCGGGCGACACCGCGCAGATGGTGTCATCCAGATCGGTCCCATGATGCTTGACGCCGCGCACGATCATGGTGTCCTTGAGGCGCCCGGTGACGAAGAGCTCTCCCCCGCGCAGGTAGCCCAGATCGCCGGTGCGCAGGAACTCCGCCTGCGAGGCGCCGGCCAGACGGGCGCCGAAGGTGGTCGCGGTGGCAGCGGCGTCGCGCCAGTAGCCGCGGCTGACATGGGGGCCGGCGACCCAGATCTCGCCGGTCTGGCCATCGGGCAGCGGGGCGCCCGCCTCGCCCACGATGACCAGCCGCTGCGGGCTGAGCGCCTGACCGCAGGAGACCGCGCGGCGCCCGGCGGCGGTGTCGGTGCGCAGCCCGGTGCCGGCGGGACCGCCGGAGACGAACAGCGTCGCCTCGGCCAGACCGTAGCAGGGCAGGAAGGCCGCCGGGTCGAATCCGCAGGGCCCGAAGGCGGCGGCGAACCGCTGCAACGCGGCGCGCCGGATCGGCTCGGCGCCGCAGAAGGCGGTCGTCCAGCGCGACAGGTCCAGCCCCTCGCGCTGCTGCGGGGTCACCATCCGGGCGCAGAGGTCGTAGGCGAAACTGGGGCCGCCGCTGCCCGTCGCCCCCAGCCGGCTGATCGCCCGCAGCCAGCGGACCGGCTTTTGCAGGAACGCGAAGGGCGGCATGACATGGGTGCTGCGGCCGGCCTAGAACGGATAGAGGATCGTGCCGATCAGCCCCATGTCGTGGAACGCCGGCAGCCAGGTGACCGAGGGTTCCGCCGGATCCGCCCCGAAGACCGGGGCGATCATCGCATGGTTGGCCATCAGGTTGGCGAAGCTCACGCTCACCCCGCGCGGCGCGGCGGTGGAGCCCGAGGTGAATTGCACCAGCGCGATATCCTCGGGGCCCCAGGACGCCGGGTCGATCTGCGGTCCCGCGGCGGCGGTCGGCACGGTGTCGGTGGCGATCCAGCCGCAGCCCGGCCCCAACGCCTGACGCAAGGCGTCATTCGCCGCCAGCGCCGCCGTCGTCAGCACCGTTCGCGCCCCGGCGGCCGCCAGGATGGTGGCGATGCGGCCGTGGGCGCGCGCGGTCACCGGCGACGGCACCGGCACCGCCACGACGCCGGCCCGGAAACAGGCGAACAGGGCCTCGACGAAGCCGAGGCCGGGCGGATAGATCAGCACCGCCGGCTCGCCCCGCCGGATCTGCGCGGCCAGCACCGCAGCGAGCGCGGCCGACCGCCAATCCAGCGCGCCGAAGCTCAGGCTCTCGGTCACCTCCTCGCCGCGCGCCATGAAGGTGAAGGCGGAGTCTTGGGGCTTGAGCGCGGCCCAGAGTCCGAGCGCGTGGCGCATGTCGCGGACAGGTCCTGCCGCGGTCACGACGCATGCTCCTGCGCCGGCGGGCACAGCTGCCAGACCGCCTCGGCGAAGGCCGCGACCGAGGCGGCCTCGAACACCAGGACCGGGTCGATGCCGATGCCGAGGCGCTCCTCCAGCGCCCCGCAGAGGAACACCGCCTCGACGGACTCGAGACCGAGGTCCATGAAGCTTTGAGCCGGGTCGAGCGCATCCGCCTGCATCTCAAGCTGGTCGGCGAGAAGCGTCACGGTGAGCTCCAGCAGGCTCTGGCGATCTTTGGGCGGGACCGGCATGGTGCTCTCTCACATCACAAGGTCAGGTTCCGACACCCGCAGTCTGGCGATCGGGTCGAGATGGGCATGCCAGGACAGCGGGCCGTGCGGCGGCAGGGTGGGAAACAGAAGGATCTCCCACAGACCGGGCGTCGCGGGGGCGGTGAGGGTCAGCCGGCAGACCTCGCCCTCGACCGGCTGGCCGGCGACATGCTGCACATCGCCCGTCACCGCATCGCGCCAGATGTGGCCGACCATAAGGCCCTCGGGCAGATTGCCCTCCCCGGCTTCGACATGCAGTCCCAGGTCGATCCTGCCCCCCGGTGCGACCCGCGCAGGCGGGGTTTCGAGACGCAGGCGCAGGCGGTGCGCCGGCGGTGGCGGTGCCGCCGGCCCCTCCAGAACCCGCCGGATCGCGGCGACCAGCGCGCCGCTGTTTTCCGGCTCGAAATACTGGCCGTGGCCGCCGGGGATGGCATGCTGCACCGGGTTCGCGACCATCAGCCGCCAGCGCCCCGCCGCCCCGGTGTCGCCGCGCAGATGCGGATTGAACTGCTCGCTCTCGGCCCCGTAGAGCAGGGTGCAGGGCACCGGCAGCGGATACAAGGGCTCCGATTCCATGGAGATGAACGCGGCACAGCCGCGCCCCATCAGGAGCCAACGGCGCGCGATCTGCGTCGCCACCGCCACCCCCTGACAATTGCCGCCGATGACGCAGCGGGCATCGCCCAGCCGGTTCAGCAGGATGTCGGCGTAGTAATCCCCCATCTCGATATCGAGACGCCCCCGCCCGGCCTCGAGCCGCGCCACCAGATGGAGCGAGCGCAGCGCGATCAACGGCTGGTCCGGTCCGAGAAGCGCGGCCAATGCGCCCGCCTCATGCTGCGCGTTGAAGCACCAGATCAACGGCGGCCGGGATCCGTCGGGATTGCAGAGGCGCACGATACCCAAGTCGTCCAGCAGGTCGCCGGACCAGCTCTCCATCAGATGAGCCTGGACTTTCAGTTTTGACCCGAAATCCGCACCGTTCAAGCCGCCCCTCCTGCCCCCAAGGCCGATGTAGCGATAGCCCCGCCTTGCGTACAGGCATGTATTAGGAACAAATTTCCCTGTAATTGAGCATTGCATCCGAGCGCGGCGCGGGGCCGGGCGATGCGCCGCGGCCGGACAGCCTGCCGATCGCGCTGTCCCACCTGCCTGTCTTTCCTCGCCCGGTTGCAGGATAGCCTGCGGCCGGCCTTACAGATAGCGGGATCAGAGGCCTGAGGCGCCGGTCGGCGGACATGATCCGACGGCGCCGAGGCGATGGGGGAGAGGGCGGTGCGGCCGATCGGAAGGAGATCGGACCGGTCCCCGTCCCAGATTGTCACCGCAAGGGACTGCGGCCGCCCGCCGAACGACGGGCGACCGGAATTGCCGATCTCAGGCCGTCACGGCCGCGGCATCGACAAGCACGGCCATCATCAGCGCCGGCGCCTCGTCGAGGTTGATCCAGGCGTGGTTGGTCTGGCGCTGGATCACCACATCGAGGGGGTTCAGGATCGTTTCCTCCTCGTCCAGGATCAGCTTAACGCGGCCCTTGAGCAGGACGATATAGTCGATCGTCTGGGTCAGATGCATGCTCGGATCGCGCGAATCCGCGACCCGCTCGTGCGCGCCGCCCATCTTCTCGAAGATCTCCGCGGCGGCCTCCTGCGTGGTGGCCGAGGCGCTCGCCGGCGGCAGCTGGAAGAAGCGGAAGATATTGCCGCCCCGCGCCGGGGACAGCACCACGGGGCGGTCGGCGCCGTCCGGGGTGTCCAGATCCGGCCCACCGTCGAACATGGCCCAGAGGTCGGTCAGGCCGCGGTCCGGCGCGGTCTCGGCCACATGCGGACTGGGGCCGTCGGAGTGGATGTAAGAGCGGCCATCCGCGGTATTGGCGGTTACGATGCGTCGGACTTGCTGCAACATGCTGCGGTCCCTCCTTTCAGTTTGCGCGTCAGTCGATGCGGGTCTGTCCCGCCAGGTCGGAGCCGCCGACCGAGTCCTCGATCCGCGCGCCGCGCAGCTCGTGGATCGGCAGCCCGGCCAGGGCGGTGACGATGTGATGCTGCGTCGGCATCTGCTCCCAGCTCGCGGCGGCAAAGCCCAGCTCGGCCCGCGCCACCCGCACCCGCGTCAGCGTCTTACGGCGCTCGGACAGCGGCGTCAGGCAGGCGTAGGCGACATCCGCCCCCCCGGCCGGGCCGGTCGCCGGGATGTACTTGTAATGCAGCGTGCCATCCGCCGCCGGCCCGGCCTGCGGCGCGGTGGCGATCTCGCGCTCCTCGATATCCGTCAGCGCCATCTCGAAGAAGCGGTGGCCGTCCCAATGCGCCTGCAGCCGCAGCTTTCCGGGCGTCGCCATCACCGGCGACAGCTCGGCATAAAGCTTGGAATAGCCCAGCTCGTCGCGCCCGGTCAGGATCGGCTCGGGCATGTTCTCCCACAGGATGCTCAGGAACGGGCCGCGCACGGTCCGGCTCCGGCCCTCGTAGACCGCCGGGAAGGTCACGCCGAAGGTGCGATAGCCACGCCCGGCCAGCCAGGCGATGTCGCGATGATCGCTGTAGGTCAGCCCGACCACCGGCTCGCCATCCAGCCGGAAGCCGGGCGGCAGCAGCGCGGCGATCCGGTCGGCGTCGGTGACGAAGCTGACGGAAACGACCGTCGAGACCGGGGTCTGGCTCCAGTCGAACGGGCGACCGTCCGGGCCCTGCCGGGGTCCGGCGGACGGGCCGTAGCCATAGGGCATGCGGAAACGGGGGGCGGTGGAAACGTCAGATGTCGACATATCGTCCTTTCGGCGGGGCGCATCGGCGGCCCATGTCAGAGATGCAGCAGGAACAGGGTGAGCGCGGGGAACAGCGTCAGGAGCAGCAGGCGCAGCAGATCCGAAACGACGAAGAGCGACACGCCGCGAAAGATCGTTCCCAGCGGAATGTCCCGCGCCACGCTTTTCAGGACGAAGACGTTCAGCCCGATCGGCGGCGTGATCATGCCCAGTTCGATCACCACGATATTGATGATCGCCCACCACAGCGGATCGTAGCCCAGCGCGGTCACCAGCGGCAGCACGAACGGCAGGGTGATCAGCATCGCCGAAACGGTCTCGAAGATCGCGCCCAGCACCAGGTACATCGCCAGCAGCGCGAAGATGATCACGATCGGCGCGGTGTCGAGACCGCCGATCAGCGTCACGATCTCGGACGGCGCCCGGCTGATGGTGAAGAAATAGGCGAAGATCGAGGCGCCGATGATCACCAGATAGATCTGCGCGGTGTTGCTGGCGGTCTCTCCCAGCGCCCGCAGGAAGACGGTCCAGGTCAGCCGGCCGCGGAATACTGCCAGCAGGAAGGAAAACGCCGCGCCCACGGCGGCGGCCTCGTTGACGGTGAAGACACCGCCATAGATGCCGCCGAGCACGCTGATCAGCAGGACCAGCACCGCCCAGCTTTCGCGGATGGTCCGCAACCGCTCGGTCCAGGATACCCGGGGGCCGGCGGGGGCGACATCGGGCCGGCGCGCGGAATAGATCGCGATGGCGGCGCCGTGCATGATCACCGCCAGCACCGCCGGCACGACGGCCGCGAGGAAGACGTCGAGGATCGAGACCTGCGCCAGCACCGCGTAGATGATCATGATGATCGACGGCGGCACCAGCGCGCCCAGCGTCCCGCCCGCGGCGATGCAGCCGGCGGCGAAGCCCGGCGCGTAGCCGCGGCTGAGCATCTGCGGCAGCGCCACCCGGCCGAAGGTCGCCGCCGTCGCCGGGGACGAGCCGCAGACCGCGCCGAAGGCGGCGCAGCCGCCCATCGTCGCCATGGCGAGCCCGCCGCGGCGATGGCCGATGAAGGCGGCGGCGAGATTGAAGATCTCGGCCGATAGCCCGCCGACGGTGGCGAAGCTGCCCATCAGCAGGAACAGCGGGATGACGGCGAACTCATAGCTCTCGATCACGCCCACCGGCTCGGACACCAGGATGCTGAGCGCCGGCTTCACGCCGCCGATCATCGCGTATCCGATAAAGCCCGTCATCGCCATGGCGACGCCGATCGGCACCTTGATCAGGATGAGAAGGAACATGACCGCCAGGCCCAGCCCGGCAATCAGCAGCGGATCCATCAGTAGACTTCTTCTTCAGGGGGCAGCGAGACACGGCCGGTGACCGCATCGTGCAGGGCGCCGG
>JBFXGQ010000240.1:0-7091 GCA_050177915.1 Pseudodonghicola sp.
CTTCCCCGCCTCCGACCGGCCCGAGCTGCTGGTCGACATCAACCTGCGCCAGAACAGCAGCATCGAGGCCACCGACGGCGCCATCCGCGATCTGGAGGCCTGGCTTTCCACCCGCGACGAGGTTTCGTTCTGGTCCACCTATGTCGGCCGTTCGGCGCCGCGCTTCCTGCTGTCGCTGGATGCACCGACGCCGGCGCCCTACATGGGCCAGATCGTCGTCATGGCCAAGGGGGCGGAGCAGCGCGACAGCCTGCGCGCGGCGCTGAACGACTATGGCGCCACCCTGGCCGGGGTCGAGGTCTTCCCCAAACCGCTGGAACTGGGCCCGCCGGTCGGCAAGCCGGTGCAATACCGCATCTCGGGACCCGAGCGCACCGCCGTGCTGGAGCAGGCGCGCGCGCTGGCAGCGCTGATCTCGGCGGACCAGCGGCTGGGCAATATCACCCTCGACGAAGGCGAGCCGGTGCGGGTGGCCCGGGTGGTGCTGGATCAGGAGCGGCTGCGCAAGCTGGGGCTGACCCAGAAGGACGTGGCGCAGGCGCTGGCCACGCTCTACGAGGGCATCAGCATCACCGAACTGCGCGACGGCCAGACCCTGATCGACGTGATCGCGCGCGGCAGCGGCGAGGACCGCGCCTCGGTGGCGGCGCTGGAATCGCTGCAGCTGAGCAGCCCAAACGACGTGCCGGTGCCGCTGATCGCCTTCGCCCGCCTGGAATGGCAGAGCGAGGCGCCGGTGATCCACCAGCGCGACCGGGTGCCGACGATCACCGTCAAGGCCGCGGTTCTGACCAAGGACCAGCCGACCACCATCGTGCTGGATCTGGCGCCGCGGATCGAGGCGCTGCAGCAGAGCCTGCCGGCGGGCTATCAGATCGTCACCGCCGGCGTCGCGGAATCGAGCGCGGAGAGCCAGGCGCCGATCGTCGCGGTGGTGCCGCTGATGGTGCTGATCATCCTGTCGCTGGTCATGCTGCAGATGCAGAGCTTCCGGCTGATGTTCATCGTGCTGGCGGTGGCGCCGCTGGGGCTGATCGGCGTGGTGGCGGCGCTGGTGCCCTCGGGCGCGCCGCTGGGCTTCGTGGCGATCCTCGGCGTGCTGGCGCTGGTCGGCATCCTGATCCGCAACTCGATCATCCTGGTGCAGGAGATCGAGGTGCTGGTGGCCAAGGGCCGCTCGCGCTGGGATGCGGTGTTCGAGGCCTCCGACAGCCGCGCCCGGCCGATCCTGCTGACGGCGGCGGCCGCCTCGCTGGCGCTGATCCCGATCTCGCGGCAGGTGTTCTGGGGCCCGATGGCCTTTGCGATGATGGGCGGCATCATCGCCGGCACGCTGATCACCCTGCTGTTCGCCCCGGCGCTCTATTGCGCGGTGTTCCGGGTGCGGCCCGACAAGGGCACGCCGGCCAAGGCCTGACCCAAAGGCCTGACCCAACCGCCCCGGCGCCATCCGCGCGCCGGGGCGACGCCCCCGACCCCGCCTGACGCCACGGCATCCCGGGCAGCCCCCCCGATAGCGTCCAGACACAAGTTTCGCGCCCGCGATCCGTGATCTGCTGTCCGCGCCGCAGGACAGTGCCGGGGAGGGGCAATGTTGGACAACCGAGCGACAGAACTGGCACGCCGCGCCGCCGGGCTGACCCTGAAGGACGAGCTCGCCCGCGCCTTTGCCGACTGGCCCGACCGGATCGCGCTGGAGCAGGACGGCCGCGGTCTTTCCTATGCCGCGCTGGACGACCGCAGCCGCAGGCTGGCCGATGCGCTGGCGGCGCGCGGCCTGCGCCACGGCGACCGGATCGCGCTGCTGTCCGAGAACCGCACCGAATATCTCGAACTGCTGGTCACCGCCGCCCGGGCGGGGCTGATCCTCTGCGCCCAGAACTGGCGGCTGGCGCCGGAGGAGCTGCGCCATTGCGTCGATCTGGTGGCGCCGGCGCTGATCGTCGCCTCGCCCCGCTTCGCCGATCAGGCGCGTGCGCTCTGGCCACAAGCCGATCTGCTGGTGCTGGGGCCGGACTACGAGGCCGCCATCGCCGCCGCCCGGCCGGTGCTGCCCGATCATCCGGTCGATCCCGAGGACGGGGTGGTGATCCTCTATACCTCCGGCACCACCGGCAGGCCCAAGGGCGCGCTGATCAGCCAGCGGGCGATGGTGGCGCGCGCGCATGTGATGGCGATGGACCTGCCCTGCGACGCCGACGATGCCTTCGTCGCCTGGGCGCCGCTGTTCCACATGGTGTCGACCGACCCGAGCCTTGCGACGCTGATGCGCGGCGGCACGGTGATCGTCGCCGACGGGTTCGACGCCGCCGCCCTGGCCGGGCTGACCGTCAGCCGGCGGATCGGCCATCTGGTGCTGATGCCTGGCATGATCGCCGAATTCCTCGACGCCTTCCGCGCCATCGGCCGGCCGGCGCGTGGGGTCAAATGGGTCGGCGTGATGGCCGATCTGGTGCCGCGCCGGCAACTGCAGGAGGTCACCACCGCCCTGAACGCGCCCTATGTGAATTCCTTCGGCTCGACCGAGACCGGCGCGCCGCCGGCCACCGCCGGCACCGTACCGGTGGGGGTGCTGCCCGAAACGCTGGACAAGACCGTCAGCAGCCTGTGCCAGATCCGGCTGCTGGACGAGGACGGGTGCGAGGTGGCCGAGGGCGCGCCGGGCGCGCTGGCCATCCGCGCGCCGACGCTGTTCTCCGGCTACTGGCGCAACCCGGAGGCGACCGAGGACAGCTTCCGCGACGGCTGGTTCCACATGGGCGACGTGTTCCGCCGCACCGCGCCGGGCAAGCTCGCCTTCGTCGACCGGCGCAAGTACCTGATCAAGTCGGGCGGCGAGAACATCTATCCCGCCGAGATCGAGCAGGTGATCCTGGCGCTGCCCGCGGTGCGCGACGCCGTGGTGGTGCGCCGCGCCGACGACCGCTGGGGCGAGGTGCCGGTCGCCTTCGTCGTCGCCCGCGACGGCGAGGCGCTGGACGCCGCCACGGTGCTGGCCGGCTGCGACGGCCCGATCGCCCGCTACAAGCGCCCGCGCGAGGTCTTCATCGTCGCCGACGCGGCGCTGCCGCGCAGCACCACCGGCAAGATCATGCGGCACGAGCTGGAACAGGCCCTGAGCGACGGGCGCCTGGGCTGAGCCCCCCTTCAACACAGATCACAACAGACCCGGAGACGCGCATGCGCCTGACCCATGAACACGAAGAACTCCGCCGCTCGGTCCACCGCTGGATCGCGGCCGAGGTCAATCCCCATGCCGAGGCGTGGGAGGCCGCCGGCATCTTTCCCGCCCATCAGGTGTTCAGATCCTTCGGCGATCTCGGCCTGCTGGGGGTGAACAAGCCGGAGCGGTTCGGCGGTCTCGGCCTCGATTTCTCCTATGCCGCCGTGGTGGCCGAGGCGCTGGGGGCGGTCACCGCCGGCGGCGTCGCGCTGGCGCTGGGGGTGCAGACCGACATGTGCACGCCGGCGCTGGAGAAACACGGCAGCGACGCGCTGCGCGAGGAGTTCCTGCGCCCCGCCATCGCCGGCGATCTGGTCGGCTGCATCGGCGTCTCGGAACCCGGCGCCGGATCGGATGTCGCGGCGCTGCGCACCACCGCGCGCAAGGACGGCGACGACTATGTGATCAACGGCGCCAAGATGTGGATCACCAACGGGACGCAGGCCGATTTCTGCTGCCTGCTGGCCAATACCGGCGACGGGCCGGCGCATCGGAACAAATCCCTGATCGTGGTGCCGATGACCACCCCCGGCGTCGGCGTCACCCGCAAGATCGACAAGATCGGCATGCGCTGCTCGGACACCGCGCAGCTGTTCTTCGACGAGGTGCGGGTACCGCAGCGCAACCGCATCGGCGCGGAGAACATGGACTTTGTCTATCAGATGGAGCAGTTCCAGTACGAACGGCTCTGGGGCGCGCTGAACACCGTGGGCGTGCTGCGCCGCGCCATCGACTGCACCATCGACTATACCCGCGCGCGCAAGGCCTTCGGCCGTTCGATCCTGGACAACCAATGGGTCAACTTCACCCTGGCCGAGATGCAGACCGAGCTGGAGGCGCTGAGCGCGCTGACCTGGAGCGGGGTCGAGATGGTCATGTCCGGCGAGGACGCCACCCGCATCGCCACCATGGCCAAGCTCAAGGCCGGGCGGCTGTCGCGCACCGTCGCCGACGGCTGCCTGCAGTTCTGGGGCGGCATGGGCTTCAGCGAGGAAAGCGAGATCTCCCGCATCTTCCGCGACACCCGGCTGACCTCGATCGGCGGCGGCGCGGATGAGGTGATGCTGCAGATCCTGACCAAGTTCATGGGCACCTTTCCGCAGCCCTGAGGCCGCAGCCGGCGGTATCGGGCGCCCGCCCGTGCCACCCCCTGCCGGGGCGGAGGCCGCTGCGTTATTTCCGACTTGCCGGCGTCACGGCACGCTTCGCCGTTGCGCTGCCGCCGCGGCTGTCGCAACGTGTCCTCCCCGCCCCTTGCACGGAAACGAGACACGATGACCGCACCGACCCAACCGCTGGTTCAGCCCTTCCCGACGCCCCCCGCCCCCGGCGAGCTGATCACGGTCGCGCCCGGGCTGCTCTGGGCGCGCTTCGCGCTGCCGTTCCGGCTGGATCATGTGAACGTCTATTTCGTGCAAGACGACGACGGCTGGATCATCGTCGACACCGGCATCGACAATTCGCGGTCGCGCGAGGCCTGGCGCGCCATGCTGGAGGGCGCGCTGAAGGGCGAGAAGATCACCGGGCTGATCGTCACCCACCATCACCCCGACCACATCGGCCTGGCCGGCTGGCTGTGCGACACGCTGGACATCCCGCTGCTGACGACGCAGGCGACCTTCCTGACCACGATGAACTACTTCAACTCGCCCGAGATCCTGGCCGCCAGCGTCTATAGCCGCTTCTTCATCAACCACGGCATGAGCCAGGAGATCGCCGCGCTGGTCAGCGTGCAGGGCCACGAATACATGCGGATGCTGTCGAAGCCGCCGTTCACCTATCGCCGGCTGGCGGCGGGCGACAGCCTGCGCATCGGCGGCCGCGACTTCCGCGTGCTGACCGGCGACGGCCACTGCCCCGAGCAGCTGATGCTCTATCTGCCGGAGGAGAACATTCTGCTGGCCGCCGACCAGGTGATCGAGAAGATCAGCCCCAATATCTCGGTCATGGCCTTTGAACCCGACGGCAACCCGCTGGGCGCCTTCGTCCGTTCGCTGCAGGCGCTGTCGCAGGAGATCCCCGAGGATGTGCTGGTGCTCTCAGGTCACCGGCTGCCCTTCGTCGGGCTGCACCACCGCTGCGCCGATCTGATCGCCCATCACGGTACCCGCTGCGACCTCATCCGCGGCGAGGCGGCGGTGCAGCCGGTCTCGGCGGCGGAGCTGGTGCCGGTGCTGTTCCGGCAGCAGCTGAGCCCGCATGAGATGAGCTTCGCCTTCAGCGAGGTGCTGGCGCATATGAACTATCTGGCCGCCGATGGCGAACTGGTCTGGCAGATCGAAGGCACCGGCCACCGCCGGCTGGCCACCCCCTAGGCGGCGGGCGGCGCGACGCCGGGATCTGGCCTGACAGGCACGGATCCGCTACAAGCCGCATCCCAGAGAACCGGGCAGAGCGATGGACAGCGAACGCAGCAAGGGCGATGACACGGGCGGCGACGGTGCCGGGGGCGGCACCGTCAGTTCCTCGACGCTGATCGTCCGCGACGTGATCCGCGGCCTCTACGAGGGCCGCTATGCCCCCGGCCAGCGGCTGGTCGAACCCGATCTGATGGCGCAATACGAGGTCAGCCGCAGCACCGTGCGCGAGGCGCTGAAGCAGCTGACCGCCGACGGCATCGTGGTGTCGCACGCCTATCGCGGCGCCAGCATCCGCCGGCTGACCCGGCAGGAGGCGGCGAATTTCCTGTCGATCACCGAGGTGGTGCTGGGGCTGGCGGCGCGGCAGGCGGCGCAGCAGATCGACAAACCCGGCGCGCGGGCGCTGCTGACCCGCCATTTCGACGCCATCGCCGCCCACCGCGACGAAAGCGACCGCTTCGACTTCATCCGCCGGCGCGACCGCTACTTCCGCGCGCTGATCGAGATCGGCGGCAATACCGAGCTGGCCTCGATCCTGCCGCGGTTGCAGGTGAACCTGATCCGCAACCGGCTGACGGTGCCGCCGCAGCAGCGCGTCGAGGGCTATCGCAAGATCACTGACGCGATCCTCAGCGGCGATCCCCGCAAGGCCGAAGCCGCCGCGCGCAGCTATGTCACCAGAATGGGCGCCTGCCTGCTGCCCTATTTCCCCGAATAGCCGGCGATCACCTCAAGATCGCGCGATCCGTCGCGGATCGACCGGGGCTTGAGCCCGTAGGTGCGGCGGATCGAATGGCTGAAATGGCTGGAATCGGGATAGCCCAGATCCAGCGCCACCTCGGTCAGGTTGCGGTCGCGGTTGGCGTGCTGCAGGAACCGCCGGGCGCGTTTCCACATCCGCAGGCTGCGATAGGCGGCGCCGGTCTGCTCCTTGAACAGATGCAGGAACCGCGACGGCGACAGCCCGACCCGGCGCGCGCTCTCCTCGGCCGAGAGCCCGAGGTCGCCGAGATCCTGCTCGAACAGATCGAGCGTCAGGCCGATGCGCGGATCGAGCGCCCGCTCGGGCAGCGGCTGACCGAGCAGCAGGCGATCGAATTCGGCGGTGTCCAGCCGGTTCCGGCTCCAGGACTCCTTCAGGTACTCCGCCGCGCGGCGGATCCGCTCCATCGCCGCCGGCCGCTCCTGCAACCGGGCACAGGCGGCGATCAGCCGGCGCTGGTCCTGCGGCCCGATCCGCTCCGGCTCGAACAGCAGGTTGAAGATCTGTGCCCCCTCCGCCGTGACCTGATGGGTGCAATACTGCGGCACCACGAAACAGCGGCCGACCCGCCAGGGCTGGGTGCCGATCCTGAGGCGGATATCCCCCTCCGCCGCCAGATAGACACCGATCCCGCCGATGCGCCGCGGCTGCATCCGGCCGCCCAGCAGACCGTGGTAGAACACCCGGTCCCGGTTCACGAACATGATCTTCCCGTTCCGTGCTGGCTGTTCCAACCCGCCTCCTC
>JBFXGQ010000241.1:0-7082 GCA_050177915.1 Pseudodonghicola sp.
CACCACGCCGAGGTCGTGGGTGATGAAGAGCATGGCCATCCCGACCTCCTCCTGGAGGCCCTTCAGCAGGTCGAGGATCTGCGCCTGGGTCGTCACGTCCAGCGCCGTCGTGGGTTCGTCGGCGATGATCAGCTTCGGCTCGGCGGCAAAGGCCGAGGCGATCAGGATCCGCTGCCGCATGCCGCCCGACAGCTCGTGCGGATAGGCGCGCATCACCCGTTCGGGATCGGGGATCGACACCTCGTCCAGCAGCTCCAGCGCGCGCACCAGCGCGTCGTGCTTGCTCCAGCCGAGGATATCGACCAGCCGGTTGGTGATCTGCGGCCCGACCCGGCGCGACGGGTTCAGCGCGGTCAGCGGGTCCTGCGGGATCAGCGCCGCCTTGGCGCCGATCACCCGGCGGCGGTCGCGCGGCCGCATCGCCTGCAGGTCCTCGCCATCCAGCACGATGCGGCCCGAGGTGATCTCGACCGCCAGCGGCAGCGTGCCGAGCACGGCCTTGCCGATCATGCTCTTGCCGGCGCCGCTTTCGCCGACCAGCCCGCGCACCTCGCCGGCCTCGACCGACAGCGACACGTCGCGCAGGATCGGCGCGGTGCCGACCTTGGCGTTCAGGTTCTCGATGGTCAGAAAGCTCATCTCAGCACCGGATCGAAATGGTCCTTCAGCCCTTCGCCCAACTGGCTGAAGCTGAGGACGGTGAGAAACAGGGTGACCAGCGGGAAGACCAGCACCCACCAGGCCTGATGGATCGACAGCCGCCCCTCGGCGATCATGCTGCCCCAGGTCGGCTGGTCGGTGGAGATCGACAGGTTCACGAAGCTCAGGATCGCCTCGACGATCACCGCGATGCCCATCTCAAGCGTGAGCAGCACCACGATGGTCGGCAGCACGTTGGGCAGGATCTCGGCCAGCATGATGGAGAACCGCTTGCGGCCCGAGACCTGGGCGGAGGCGACGTAATCCATCGCGCCCTGGCTCATCGCCTCGGCCCGGATGACGCGGGCGAAGCGGGTCCAGTCGATCACCACGATGGCGATGATGATGGAGGTGAGGCCAGTGCCCATCACCGCGATCAGCAGGATCGCGAACAGGACCGGCGGGAAGGCCATCCAGATGTCGACCAGGCGCGAGATCACCATGTCCGGCCAGCCGCGGAAATAGCCGGCGATCAGCCCCAGCAGCGAGCCGATCAGGCAGGTCAGCGTACCGGCGATCAGCGCCACCCCCAGCGCCACCCGGGCGCCGTAGATGATGCGCGACAGCACATCGCGGCCGAGGCTGTCCGAGCCCAGCGGAAAGGCGGCATCAGCGCCGCTTTCCCAGAACGGCGGCAGACGCGCACCGAACAGGTCCTGCATCAGCGGGTCCTGCGGCGCGATCAGCGGCGCGAAGATCGCCGCCAGCACCAGCAGCGTCAGCCAGCCTGCCGACAGCCAGAGCCGCGCCCCGGCGCGACGTTTCACAAGTCCGCGTGCATCAGCCATTGCGCAACCTCGGGTTCAGGGCGGCATAGGTCAGGTCGACGACCAGATTGACCACCGTAAAGAGCAGGGCGAAGAGGATCACGATCCCCTGGATCAGCGGCAGGTCGCGGTTGATCACCGCGTCGATCGCCATGTTGCCCAGCCCCTCGTAGGAGAACAGCCGCTCGATGATCACCGTGCCGCCGATCAGGAAGGTGAACTGCACCCCGATCAGCGTCAGCGTCGGCAGCACCGCGTTGGGCAGCGCCTCGTTCACGATGACATGGTTTTCGCCATAACCCTTGGTCCGCGACAGCGTCACGTAATCCAGATGCATGGTTTCCTTCAGCGACTGCTTCAGCAGCTGGGCGATGATCGCCGCCAGCGGGATTGCCAGCGCCAGCGAGGGCATGAACATATGGGCGACCAGGTCGGCCCAGATGTCGAACCGCAGCCGCAGCACGCTTTCGAACAGGTAGAAGTTGGTCGCGAACGGCAGATCCAGCGCCGGCGAGACCCGGCCGGAGATATGGAACACCGGCCAGAGCACCCCGAACAGCAGGATCAGCACCAGCCCCCAGAGGAAGTCGGGCACGCTGAGCGCCATGCCGTTGGTGATGTCTATGGCGCCCTCGGTGCGTGTGCCACGCAGCCGGGTGCCGGTCAGCGCCAGCATGCCGCCGATGATCACCGCGATCACCAGCGCCATCACCGACAGCTCGATGGTGGCGGGCAGCCGCGACAACACCAGCCCCAGCACCGGCTGACGGGTGGTGATCGACGTGCCGAAATCGCCGTGCAGCACGCCGCTCAGCCAGATCGCGAATTGTTCGGGGATGGATTTGTCGAGGCCGTAAAGCGCCTTGAGCCGCGCGATGTCCTCCTCGCCGGCGCCCGGGGGCAGCATCATGGCGATCGGGTTGCCGGGGACGACGCGAATGACGAAGAAGACGATGACGGCCACGCCGAAGAGCGTGATCGCCATGGTCAGCAATCGCAGCAGGATCCGTCTGATCAATGTCATGGTTTGGTTCCGAAAGCCGAAAGGGCGGGACGCGCCCGCCCTCCGGTCAGATGGTCAATGCGCGGGTCAGGCGCGGGTCATCAGGTGCGGCAGCAGCGCGCCCGAGGCATGCGGGGTCACCTTGACGCCCGGGGCATGCAGGATCGGCTGCACATATTGCAGCAGCGGCAGCACCAGCGCGTTGTCGGCGATGTAGCGGCTGACGCCCTTCCAGCCCTCGATCCGCTTGACCTCGTCCGGCTCGCCCCAGAGCGGGTTGATCATGTCGATCAGGTCCTGGCCGTCCCAGACCGAGTGCGGCGACGGGCCGTACATGGCGAAGCCGGTCGAGGTGGTCGGATCGCCCACCGAGTTGCCCCAGTTGTAGAAGGCCGCCGGCGCCAGCTGGTCGGCCGCGCGCAGCTCGTAGTGCTTGGCGATCTCGTAGACCTCGATCTCGGCCTCGATGCCGACCCGACGCCACAGACCGACGATGGCCTGGATGATCTCGTAATCCTTCGGCTTGAAACCGCGGGTGGTCTGGATGGTGAACTTGACCGGGTTGTCGGTGGAATAGCCCGAGGCCGCCAGCAGCTCCTTCGCCTTTTCGGGGTCGTAGGGCGTCTTGATGGTGGGATCGTAGGCGTCGTATTCCGGCGTCTCCAGCGTGTCGATCGGCACGCCGTAGCCCGACAGCAGGCGGTCGACGATGGCCTGCTTGTCCACCGCCATGACGGCGGCCTTGCGGACGTTGGGGTCCAGCATCACGTCGATGTCGTTGAAGAAGATCATGCCGATGTCCGAGATCGGCGCGGCGACGCCCTGCAGCTTGCCGCCCTTGAGGCGGTCGAATTCCTCATAGGGCATTTCCAGGGTGACATGGGCGTTGCCCGATTCCACCTCGGCCACGCGGGCGGCGGCATCGGTGACGAACTTGATCGTCACCGTCTTGAACTCGGGCGCGCCACCCCAGTAGTTCTCGTTCGCCTTCAGGCGGACATAGGCGTTGCGCTCGTATTTCTCGACCATATAGGGGCCGGTGCCGATCGGCGCCGCCTCGAAGCCCTCGGGGCCGACTTTTTCGTAATAGGCCTTGGGCAGCACGTAGCCGGTCAGGAAGTACATCCACTTGAAGATCGTCGGGTCGAACTGCTTGACGTCGGCGATCACCCGGTTGCCCTCGACCCGGTGATTTTCCAGCGAGCCCCAGACGAACTGGATCGGGCTGCCGGTGGCCGGATCGGCGACGCGCGCCAGGCTCCAGGCCACGTCCTCGGCGGTGAAGGGCGAGCCGTCGTGCCAGGTGACGCCGTCGCGCACATCCATCCAGACCTGGGTGCGGTCGTCGTTCCAGCCCCAGGCGGTCAGCAGGCCGGGCGCCGGTTTCAGGTCGGGCTTCTGCAGGATGTACTGGTCGAACACCGACTGGTAGATGCCCTGAATGGTCGGATTGACCGCCGAGCCGCCCACGGTGGGGTCCCAGCTGGGCAGGTTGACGTTATAGGCGATGATCAGATCGTCGATCGCCTGCGCCGCCACCATCGAAGCAAAGCTGGCGCTGGCCGCCAGGGTGACGGCGGCCGCCGATGCCTTGAGCAGACTGCGTCTGGAAAGTTTTGTCATGGAGAGTCCCCGTTGGTTGTTGGTCTGTTGATTTATTTGCCGGCCAGCATCTGGCCCAGCAGGTAGCCCGGCCCGACGCCCGTCCCCGCCCCGGGCCAGACCGCGGCGCCGGTGTGGTAGAGACCCCGGATCGGGGTGGTTCCATCCGCGAAGCCCCGGGCCGGGCGGAACGCGAAGTTCTGACTGATATGGTGGCTGCCGCAGACCTGATCGCCGCCGACCAGATTGGGATTGTCGGCCTCCAGATCGGCGGGCGAGACGATGCGCTGCGCCAGGATCTTGGCGCGGGTGCCGGGTGCGTAGGCCTCCAGAATGTCGAAGGCGCGTTCGGCGAAGGGCGCCGCCGCCTCGTCCCAGGTCGTCGCCGCGATCTTGCCGGCGGCATCGCCCCGGATCTCGCCCGGCGCCATGCGCACCTGCATCCATAGCGTATGCATGCCCTGCGGCGCGCGGCTGGGATCGACCACCGTGGGCTGGCCGACGACGATGATCGGCTCGTCCGGCAGCAGCCCGGCCACGGCCTGCGCATAGGTGCGCGCCATCTGGTCGAGCGATGGGGCGATATGCACATAGGCGAAGCGGCTCAGTTCCGGCCCCGCCGTCCATTGCGGCAGATCCGAGAGCGCCAGGTGGATCATCATCGTGCCCGGCGCATGGCGGAACTTGCGCAGCGCGGTGTCATAGCGCGCGTCGCCGGTGCCGCAGGTCAGATCGGCCATCGCGCGGGGCGCCACATTGGCGATCACCGCGCGGTTCGCGACATAGGTCTCGCCGCCGGCCACGACGCCGGTCGCCTTGCCGCCCGCATGCAGGATCCGCTCGACCGGGGTGCCGCAGATGATCCGGCCACCCCGCGCCTCGATGGCGGTGCGAATCGCCTCGGTCACCGCGCCGGCGCCGCCCTTGCCCAGCGCCATGCCGAAGGCCTGGTTCGCCATCGCCTCAAGATAGGGGAACATGGCGCCGCCGGCGATATCGGGGGCGAAATCCAGATGCATCCCCCAAGCGCCCAGCAGTGCCTGCAATTTGGGCGATTCGAATGTATCCTCCAGCCAGGCCCGCGGCGCCGAGGCCAGAAAGCGGGCCAGATCCAGACTGCCGCCGGCGCCTTTCTTGCGCAGCGCATTCCAGGCAATAGATGCTATTGCACGTATTTTCATCTTCGAGCCGAGCAAAGCGAACAGATGTTCAGCCTCAGCCATGAAGCCCGCGGTGAGCGCATCCCAGGTCTGCGCGTCCGCTTCTGACAGCGCCGCGATGCGGGCCCGGTTGGCCACCACATCGGTGCCGACGCCCAGCCAGCTGCCATCGGGGAAGACGCTGGAAAAACAGTTGCTTGCCGGTGCGAACTCCAGCCCGTGGCGGACCAGCTCCTCGCCATGCTCTTTAAAATAGGCGGATCCGGCGAAATTCGACAGGTTCATCGCCGCCCAGTCATGGGCAAACCCCTCGGTGGTATAGGCGCCGGTGCGCACCGCGCCACCGGGCACATCCGCCTGTTCCAGAACGATAACGGACCACCCCCGCCGCGCCAGATGATGGGCGCAGACGAGCGAGTTGATGCCAGCGCCCACAATGATGGCGTCTGCCGATTGCTGTGCCAATTGATGCTCCCTGTTATTGCCAAGATATTTGCAAAAGCATTTATTCCTGTCTAGCATTGAATCACATCAAGACGCCTCCGGAGAGGCGCCAGCACACTAAGGGAGCAAAAGATGAGCGCATCGAACGTATTGGGTGAACTGGGCGCGATGATCGCCTCGGGCGGGATCGAGGTGGTGGATTGCACCGGAATTCTCGGGCCGGACACGCCGCTGCTGAAACTGCCGGAGGACTTCGCCAAGAACACCCCCAAGGTGGTGATCCACAAGATCAGCGACTACGACAACGACGGCCCGTTCTGGGCGTGGAACTGGCTGGAGCTGGGCGAGCATTCCGGCACCCATTTCGATGCGCCGCACCACTGGATCACCGGTCGCGACAACCCCGAGGGCTATACCGACACGCTGAATGTCCAGCGCCTGATCGCGCCGGTCAACGTGCTCGATTTCTCCAAGGAATCCGCCGAGAACCCCGACTTCCTGCTGACCATCGAGCATGTGAAGGCCTGGGAGGCCGAGCATGGCGAGATCAAGGAAGGCGAATGGGTCGTCATGCGCTCCGACTGGGACCAGTATGGCGATGACGAGGACAAGTTCCTCAATGCCGACGAGAACGGCCCGCATACCCCCGGACCGACCGCCGAGGTGATCCAGTACCTGATCGACAAGGGCATCGTCGGCTGGGGCAGCCAGTGCATCGGCACCGACGCGGGCCTTGCCGGCGGCATGACCCCGCCGTTCCCGGCGCATAACCTGCTGCATGCCAACAACCGCTTCGGCCTCGCCTCGCTGGCCAATCTGGACAAGCTGCCGGCCAAGGGCGCCATTCTGATCGTTGCCCCGCTGAAGATCCAGAACGGCACCGGCTCGCCGATCCGCGCGCTGGCGCTGAAGCCGAAGGCGTAATCCATGCAGGCGGTCGATCACGTCATCATCGGAACCGGCATCAACGCGCTGGTCGCCGGCGCGCTGCTGGCGCGCAAGGGCAAGAAGGTGCTGCTGCTGGAACGCGAAACCCGCGTCGGCGGCTGCATGATGACCGCCGAGGCCACGTTGCCCGGCTTTCGTCATGATGTGATGGCCGCCACCTTCGTGCTGTTCATCACCTCGCCCGCCTATGCGGAGCTGGCCGGGGATCTGGCGCGGCACGGGCTTGAGTTCTGCCACACCCCGCATCCGACCGCCGTGCTGCGGCCGGATGGCCGGGCCACGGTGCTCGGCATGGATCGGGCGGCCAATGTGGCCGCCTTCAACGGCCTGGCCCCCGGCGACGGGACCGGCACGCCGCCGATGTCGGCAGCATCGAGGCCGACGCGCCGTTTCTTTTCGCCCTGCTGGGCGGCGACCTGTGGTCGGGCAAGACCGCCAAGCTGCTGGCCGGCCAGGCCT
>JBFXGQ010000242.1:0-7059 GCA_050177915.1 Pseudodonghicola sp.
ATGGCACCTTCGACCGGGCGCGCGATTCCATCGCGCTGCCGCTGGTGCGCGCCTGTGTCGAGCGCGGCCAGCCGTTCCTGGGCATCTGCCGCGGCTTTCAGGAGGTCAATGTCGCCATGGGCGGCTCGCTCTACCCCGAGATCCGCGATCTGCCGGGGCGGATGTACCACCGGATGCCGCCCGATGGCACCATCGAGGAGAAATTCGCCCTGCGTCACCGGGTGCGGCTGGTCGAGGGCGGCGCGTTCCACCGCCTGCTGGGCGCCAGCGAGGTGATGACCAACACCCTGCACGGCCAGGGCATCAAGCGGCCGGGCGAGCGGGTCGTGATCGAGGGTTGGGCGCCGGACGGCACGCCCGAGGCGATCCGGGTCAAGGATGCGCCGGGCTTCACCCTGTCGGTGCAATGGCACCCGGAATGGGATGCGGCCAACGATCCGGTGTCGCGGCCGCTGTTCACGGCCTTCGGCGAGGCGGTGCGCGCCTGGGCGGCGGCCAAGCAGACCCGCCCGTTGCAGCGCAGCGCCTGAGCCGGTTTCGGCCTTTCCTTGACCTGACGCAAGGTGCGGGTGCCGGGTCTGCGCCATCTTGGGGCTGCAAGCGGGGGAGAGGACCATGCGCATTCTGATCTGTTACGCCAGCACCGAGGGGCAGACCCGCAAGATCTGCCGCTTCTGCGCCGAGCAGCTGATCGCCCGGGGCGACTCGGTCGAGATGCTGCCGGTGGCCGAGGCCGGGGAGATCGACCTGGCGCCCTTCGATGCGGCGATCCTGGCGGGGTCGGTCCATGTCGGGCGGCTGCAGCGGACCCTGGCGGAGTTCGCCAGCGCCCATGCGCCGGCATTGAACGGCATGCCCACATTGTTCCTGGTGGTGTCGCTGGCGATCGCCGGCGACGATCCCGCGGACCGGGCCGAGCTGGACCGGATCGCGTCGGACTTCGCCGGCGGCGCCGGCTGGACGCCGGGGCAGCTGGCCCATGTCGCCGGCGCCTTCCGCTTCACCGAATACGATTTCTTCCGGTCGCTGGCGATGCGTTGGATCGCCCGCAGCAAGCGGCAGAAGGTCGATCCGCACCGGGACACCGAATATACCGACTGGGCGGCACTGGCGGCGCTGATCAAGGGGTGGCCGGCCCAGGTGCGGGCCGACCCCGTCGCGCCGGCCTAGCTCAGCAGATCGAAGTCGTGCATCAGCGGCAATTGCCGCGGCCGCCGTCCGGTCAGATCGAACAGCGCATTGCCGAGCGCCGCCATCGCCGGCGGCGTGCCGGGTTCGCCGGCGCCGGCGATATGGGCCTGGTTTTCCAGGATCCGCACCTCGGTCTGCGGCATGGTGTGGATGCGCAGGGCGTCGTAATCGGGAAAGTTCTGTTGCTCCACCGCGCCGCCGGCAAAGGTGATCTCGCCGAAGCAGGCGGCCGACAGCCCGTAGACCATGGCGCCGGTGAACTGCGCCTCGAGATTGCCGGGGTCGAGCGCGGTGCCCACATCCGCCGCGATCCAGGCGCGCGCGATGGCGATGCGGCCGTCGCGCTCCGCCACCTCGATCACCGTGGCGGTGGGCACGCCGAAGCTGTAGCAGAAACCGACGCCGCGGCCGGTGCCGGGCGGCTTGGGGGCGCTCCAGCCCGACATGTCGCGCACCGTCTCCAGCACCGCGCGGGCCGGTGCCCAGGTCTCGCCCATGGCATCGAGGCGGAAGGCCAGCGGATCGCGCTTGGCCGCCACCGCCATCTCGTCGAGGAACCAGTCGAACATCACCCCGTTGAACGAGGCGCCGACCGAGCGCCAGAAGCCCACCGGGATGTCCAGATCGGCCAGATAGCCGCGGATGCGGAAATTCGGGATCGCATAGGGCTGGTTGAAGGCGCCGTCCACGGTGCCCTTGTCGGGCCCCGCCGCCGGCAGGCCCAGCCAGCGGCCCATCGCCTGCTGGGTGGCCGATTGCGCCGCGATCCGGCCGTCCAGCAGCACCGGCTTGCCGTCCTTCACCCCGCCGCGATACCGCGCCATGGCGCCGGGGCGATAGAAGTCATGCGTCATGTCCTCCTCCCGGCTCCAGGTCAGCTGCACCGGGGTGTCGGGCAGCTCCTTCGCCACCCGGGCGGCGTAGACCGAGAAGTCGGCCTCGGCCCGCCGGCCGAAGCCGCCGCCCATATAGGTGGTGTGCAGCTCCACCGCCTCGGGTGCCAGCCCGACCGCCGTGGCGCAGGCGTTGCGGATGAAGATCGGCGCCTGATTGCCGCTCCAGACCTCCAGCTTGATGCCGGAATAGAGCGCGGTGGCGCTCATCGGCTCCATGGTGGCATGGGCGAGATAGGGCAGCCGGTATTCCGCCGTCACCTCGGTGGCGCCCAGCGGCAGGGCCGACAGGTCGCCGTCGTCGCGCAGGGTGGAATTGGCGTCGCCGTCGAAGGCCGCGGCGATGCGGGCGAAGACCGCCTCGGTCTCGGCCGGCTGCGGGCCGGCGGCCCAGTCGATCTCCACCGCCGCGGCGGCCTGCATCGCCAGCCAGGTGTTGGAGGCGATCACCGCGATGCCGTTGCCCAGGTTGACCACCCGGTCCACCCCCGGCATGGCGCGGGCGGCGCTGTCGTCGAACCGGGTCATGCCACCGCCGAACTGCGGGTTCGTCCTGAGGGCCGCGAATTTCATCCCGGGCCGCCGCACGTCGATGCCGAAGGTCGCGGTGCCGGTTACCTTGGCGGTCATGTCGACGCGCGGCTGGGTCTTGCCCAGTAGCCGCCATTGCGCCGGCGGCCGCAGCGGCGCCTCGATCGGATCGAGCTTGCCGGCCTCCACCGCCAGATCGGTATAGGGGATGCGGCTGCCATCTGGGGCGATCACCGCGCCGCGTTCGGTCTTCAGTTGGGCGCGATCCACGCCCAGACGGTTGGCGGCGGCCTGCTTCAGCGTCTCGCGGGCGCTGGCGCCGGTGGCGCGCATCCGTTCGAACCCGTCGGGCATCGAGGTCGAGCCGCCGGTGATCTGCATATCCATCACCTTGCCGATCTTGCCGACCTGCGCCGCCAGCGCATGGCCGAAGTCGGAGCGGTCATAGCCCTTGCCGGGCAGTGCCTCGCCCAGCACGGCCGCGTTGTAATAGGCCTGCGCCGGTGGCCCGTGCAGCACGCGGACCTGATCCAGATCGACGTCCAGCTCCTCGGCGATCAGCGCGGCCCAGGTGGTGTGCACGCCCTGGCCCATCTCGGCGCGCGGCGCGATCAGGGTGATGCCGCTGGCGTCGATCATCACGAAGGGGTTCAGCGTGGCGCCGCCCTCGGGCGCGGTCAGCGGGTTGGGCGCGGGGCGCGAGACGTAATAGGCGCCGAAGGCGACCCCGCCGACCAGCGCGGCGGAGCCGATCAGGAACGTGCGGCGGGCGATCTTGCCGATACGGGACATGGCTCAGCCCTCCCTGATCATCTGGGCGGCGCTGTGGATGGCGGCGCGGATGCGGGGGTAGGTGCCGCAGCGGCAGAGGTTGCCCTGCATCGCCTCGTCGATCTCCTCGTCGCTGGGGTCGGGGGTCTCGGCCAGCAGGGCGGCGGCCTGCAGGATCTGGCCGGACTGGCAATAGCCGCATTGCGCCACCTGATGATCGACCCAGGCCTTTTGCAGGACCGACAGCGCCTCGGGCGTGCCCAGCCCCTCGATGGTGGTGACCTCGCCCGCCACATCGCCGAGCGCCACCTGGCAGCTGCGCACCGCCGCGCCGTCGATCTGCACGGTGCAGGCGCCGCAGGCGGCGACGCCACAGCCGTATTTGGTGCCGGTCAGCCCCAGTTCGTCGCGCAGCACCCAGAGCAGGGGCACATCCTCGGGCAGGTCGACGCTGTGGCGCGTTCCGTTGACGGTGAGCGTTGTCGGCATGGGGGCCTCCCGGCTGTGGCTGCGATGGCTGCTGACAAAAGTAGGGTGAAATGTCATTCTGTCAATTGACAATTTTGTCATGAAGTGTCAAATCGTAAAGATGACCCAGACGACCTTCGATCCCCGGCAGGTGGCGATCCTGCACTCGGCGATGCAGGCCTTTGCCCGCTATGGCTTTCGCAAGACCTCGATGGACGACATCGCGCGCGGGGCGGGGATGTCGCGTCCGGCGCTCTATCTGCATTACCGCAACAAGGAAGACATCTATCGCGGGCTGATGGAATTCTACTACGATCACGCCGCCCATGCGATCGCCGATGCGCTGGAGGGCGCGGGCAGCGTGGCCGAGCGTCTGGCGGCGGCCTTCGCCGCCCAGGGCGGCGAGGCGGCGGAGCTGATGATCACCTCGCCGCACGGGCGGGAGATTCTGGACGCGGGCTTTGCCCTTGCCGGCGATGTGGTCGCGGCCGGCGAGGCGCGGCTGGCGGTGGTCTATGCCGTCTGGCTGGCCCATGCGGCCGAGACCGGGCAGGTGCGCCTGACCGGCGAGCCGGAGGAGATCGCGGCGACCATCACCTCGGCGCTGAAGGGGATCAAGAAGACGGTGCCGGATTACCCCAGCTACAAGACGCGGGTGGCGCAGCTGGCGGCGCTGATGGGGGCCGGGCTGACGCCGCGCTGATCTTCTGCCGGCGCGGCGCGGCGCCGCGGCTCAGGCCTGGCCGCCGGCGATCTCGATGCACTGGCCGTTGACGCTCTGCGATCCGGGGCCGACCAGCCAGAGCGCGGCGGCGGCGACCTCCTCGGGGGCGATCAGCCGCTTGTGGCGGTTGGCGTCGGTCATCACCCGGCGGGCCGCCTCGGCGCTGATGCCGGCGCGCTGGGCGATGCTGTCGGTGTTGCGGGTGACGATCGGCGTGTCGACATAGCCCGGGCAGATCGCGTTGAAGGTATAGGGTGTGCCGATGTAATCCTCGCTCAGCGCGCGGGTCAGCCCGACCATCCCGTGTTTCGAGGCGGTATAGCCCGCAGCCCCCTTCAGTCCGCGCAGACCGGCGACCGAGGCGACAGTGATCACCCGGCCCCAGTCGGTGCCCAGCATGGACTTGAGGCTTTCCCGCACGGTCAGGAAGGCGCCGTCCAGATTGGTCGCCATGATGTTGCGCCACATCTCCAGCGAGGTCTTGTGCAGTGCCCGCCCCTCGGCGATGCCGGCATTGGCGACGCAGATCTGCACCGGACCGCGGGCCGCCACCGCGGCGGCGATCTTGGCCACCACATCGGCCTCGTCGCGCACATCCATTGCCAGACCGGCCATATTGGGGCCGGCGACCTCGTCCAGCACCTCTTGCCGGCGGCCGGTGATGGTGACCTGCGCGCCCCGGTCGGCCAGCGCGCGGGCGATGGACAGCCCGATGCCGGTGCCGCCGCCGGTGACCAATGCGTGTTTGCCGCTCAATGTCATGTGCAATCCTCCCTGAAGTCCGGCCACCCTAGCGGCTGCGCGGCGGGTGGCAAGCCTGGCGCCCGCATCGCCTTGCCCCATCGCTTTACTTACCCATTCATGCATGCGAATGTGTTTTGCTTCCGCCGGGAGCGATCAGTTCGGGAGGACCCATGAAACAGTTTCTTGTCACCGCCTTCGCCGCCCTTGCCGCCGCCACCGCACAGGCCAGCGAGGATATCGCCGATCAGTACCCGCAGTCCGAGCTCTACTCGAAGCCGGTCGAGGTGATCCCGCATGTGTTCTCGGCCATCGGCGCCACCGCGCCGCCGACCTATGAGAATTCGGGCCATAACAACAATCTCTCCTTCATCGTCACCGGGGAGGGCGTGGTGGTGATCAACGGCGGCGCCTCGGCCCGGCTGGCCGCCGCGCTGCATGACGAGATCAAGAAGGTCACCGATCAGCCGGTGGTGCTGGTGATCAACGAGAACGGGCAGGGCCATGCGATGCTGGGCAACAGCTACTGGCGCGATCAGGGGGTCGATATCCTGGCCCATGCCGATGCCGTGGCGGTGACGCAGGAGAACGGCGATTTCATCCTGCAGGGGATGCAGCGCTACAACCGCGACAAGGCCGAGGGCACCCGCGTCGAGCACGCCAACCTGACCTTCGAGGACGAATATGACGTCTCCCTCGGCGGGGTGGAGATCAAGGTGCTGCATCTGGGCCCGGCGCATGATCCGGGCGACGCCCAGGTCTGGATCCCGCAATGGGGGATGCTGATCAGCGGCGACATCGCCTTTCACGAACGCATGCTGCCGATCTTCGAGGACACCTGCACCAGCTGCTGGCTGGAGACCTGGGAGCAGAAGCTGGAGCCGCTGGCGCCGACCTATGTGATTCCGGGCCACGGCCATCCCACCAACTTCGCCCAGGTGCGGCGATACACCCATGATTATCTGGTGGACCTGCGCGCCAAGATCGGCGAACACATCGAGGCCGGCGGCGATCTGGCCGGCGCCTATTATGTGGATCAGTCGAACTGGGCGCAGCTCGACACCTTCGAGGAGCTGGCGACCAAGAACGCCGGCCGCGTCTTTGCCGAGATGGAGTGGGAATGAGCCAAATTTCTTCGAAGAAATTTGCCAAGATTTTTGGAAAAATCTTGGGAGCTAACGGATGAAGTGGCTCGATATCCCGCCGGTCTGGCTGCTGGGCGCCGCGGTGCTGGCCTGGGGGCAGGGGCGGTATTATCCCGCCGGGCTCGGCTTCGGCGGCGCCTGGGCGGATTTCGTCGGCGGGCTGCTGGTGGGCGGCGGCCTGCTGCTGATGCTGCTGGCGGCCTACGAGCTGCGCCGGCAGCACACTACGATCATCCCGCACAAGACCCCCAGCCGGCTGGTGCAATCGGGCATCTACAGCCGCAGCCGCAACCCGATCTACCTGGGCGACGTGCTGGTGCTGGCGGGGCTGATCCTGCGGTTCGACGCGGTGCTGGCGCTGCCGCTGGTGCCAATCCTGACCTGGGTGCTGGAGCGCCGCTTCATCATTCCCGAAGAGGATCGCATGCGGCGCACTTTTAAGGCGGATTTTGCGCGCTACGAACGCAAGGTGCGCCGATGGGTGTAACTGATATGTACCAAATGACCCGGCCGGGTCATGCTGCGCTTGCGAAATTTTGTTGCGCAGGCTAGGTGACGGATTTGCAAACTGTACCGAATTGCGCCCCGTCGGGGG
>JBFXGQ010000243.1:0-7050 GCA_050177915.1 Pseudodonghicola sp.
CACCCGGTCCAGCACGAACCGCTTCAGCGCCTCGCGGGTGATATGCACATGGCCGGCATGGGGCGGATCGAAGGACCCGCCCAACAGCCCGACAGATTGTCCCCGCGCCGCGGGCGGAAATCCGGTTCGCATCCGCTGTCTCCTCTGGCGGCGGACCCTAGAACGCAATCCGAAGCGTGGGAACCGGTTTTCGCGGGAATTCGCACGAAAAACAGGTCCCTAGACAGCACGCGGGCAAAAATGCTCAGGCCGTCTCGCGGCGCTTCATCTTCTGATGCTCGTCCTCGACCAGACCGATCTTCCAGTAGCCGGAGATATAGGTGTCGCCCCGGTCCAGCCCGCGTTCCTGATGCAGATAGGCCCTGAGCGCCCTGATCACCCCGCTTTCGCCGGCAACACAGGTCTGCACCCGCCCCTCCGGCCAGGGCAACGACCGGATCAGCGCCTCCTGCGCGGTCGAGGGCTGATGCGGATCGGGCTGGATCAGCCAATGCTGCGCGATCCCCGCGGGCGCGTCGATCTGCTGCCGGTCGGCGGGATCGGTCACCTCGAAGATCGCCACCCCGCGCGCATCGCGCGGCATCGCCTCAAGCACCGCCGCCGCCACCGGCAGCGCCGACATATCGGCGGCGACCAGATACCAGTCGGCGACGAAATCGGTGATCTTGGCCGGCCCCGGCCCCGCCAGCCCGAGGAAATCGCCCGGCTGCGCCCGCAACGCGAAGGCGCTGGCCGGGCCGCCGTCGCCGTGATCGACGAAATCGACATCCATCTCCAGCAGCTCGGGCCGCCAGTGCCGCACCGTATAGGTCCGCGTCACCGGGCGCGGCCCCTCGGTCAGCCGCGCGTCAAAGGCCGCCCGCGTCTCGCCGGCCTCGGGCAGCAGGATCTTGCAATTGGCCCCCTCGCAGCCCGCCGGCACCCCGGCCAGCTCCGGCGCGGTGACGGTCAGGCGGATCATGTTCGGGGTCAGCCGGCGGACCGCGCTGACGGTCACCACCCGCGCGGCGGGGCGGCGTTGGGCAATGCCCTTCAGGTCGGGAACGGCGGAGCGGATTTCTGCGGACATGGGGCTTCTCCTTGCGCGCGATCTCCCGCGCCTCGCCCCCATTTCCGATTAATTCAGTCGGAAATCAAGTCCCCGCCATCGCGCCCGCCTATTCGACCGAGGTGTTCAGCTTGACACCGCCGTGTCCCGAGACGCTGTCCAGCTTCTTCATCACCTCGTTGATCCGCTTGGCGATCTCGCCGCCGCCAAAGGCCTTGCCGGCCTCCTTGGCCAGCAGTTGCAGCGCCTGCTTGCGCATCTTCGCCTCGCTGATCGACTCGGACCGCATGGTCACCGACAGCCGCCGCATCTCGTCCAGCATCTGCTGCGCGAGCTTCTTGCCGTCGGCCACATGCACCTTCTCGTGCTTGAGAACCTCCTGATAGAACCGCTTCCACTCCGCCTTGGCGGCCGCGCTCATCTTGTTCAGCTTGTCGGGCACACAGACCTCGATCACCGCCGAGACCACGACCTCGGGATTCAGCAGCTGCGGGTTGGTGACAACCTCGAAGTTCAGCACATGCATGCCGCCGGGATACCAGACCTCGTCGCCGGCCTTCAGCTCGATGGTCACGTCGGTCACCGCATAGAACCGCTGCGACTTGTCGTTCGGATCGACCATCCCGTTCTTCTTGCGGTCCTTGTCGACCTCGGCCAGGGTGGCGCCCTTCAGCTTCTTGTGTTTGATGGTAAAGCCCTTGTCGGTCAAAGTGCCCCGGTTGGACATGGAAATCTCCTCCGCGTGCCGGCACAGGCTGTGAATAGCTGTGAACAGATGGCCCGGCCGGAACGAATCGGGCGGTAAAATTGCTGAAATCAAAATGCCCGGACAGGATAACACAGCCTGGCCGGATCGCTGAGCCCGCAATGCCGGCCCGGCAAGCGCCCGCGCGTATTGCCCTCGGGCGGCACAGTGGCTAGACACCTAGCCCAACCGACGCCGATGTCCCAAAGCCGGAGCTGACCATGGCCGCCTATCAATATGTCTATCACATGAGCGGGGTGTCCAAGACCTACCCCGGGGGCAAGAAGTGCTTCGAGAACATCCATCTCAACTTCCTGCCCGGCGTTAAGATCGGTGTGGTCGGCGTCAACGGCGCCGGTAAATCCACCCTGATGCGGATCATGGCCGGCATCGACAAGGATTATTCCGGCGAGGCCTGGGCCGCCGAGGGCGCCAAGGTCGGCTACCTGCCGCAGGAGCCGCAGCTCGACCCGAACCTGAGCGTGCGCGAGAACGTCATGCTGGGCGTGGCCGGGAAGAAGGCGATCCTCGACCGCTACAACGAACTGGCGATGAACTACTCGGACGAGACCGCGGACGAGATGGCGCGGCTGCAGGACGAGATCGACAGCCAGAACCTGTGGGATCTGGACAGCCAGATCGACGTCAGCATGGAGGCGCTGCGCTGCCCGCCGGACGACGCCGATGTCACCACCCTCTCGGGCGGGGAAAAGCGCCGCGTGGCGCTGTGCAAGCTGCTGCTCGAAGCCCCCGACATGCTGCTGCTCGACGAACCGACCAACCACCTCGACGCCGAAACCATCGCCTGGCTGCAACAGCACCTGATCGAGTACAAGGGCACCATCCTGATCGTCACCCACGACCGCTATTTCCTGGATGACATCACCGGCTGGATCCTTGAGCTCGACCGCGGCCGGGGCATCCCCTACGAGGGCAACTATTCGGCCTGGCTGGAACAGAAATCCAAGCGGCTGGCGCAGGAAGCGCGCGAGGACAAGGCACGGCAGAAGACGCTGGAACGCGAACTGGACTGGATGCGGCAGGGCGCCAAGGCGCGGCAATCCAAGCAGAAGGCGCGGATCGACCGCTATAACGAGCTGGCCGAGCAGTCCGAGCGCGAGAAGATCACCCGCGCCCAGATCGTCATCCCCAACGGCCCGCGCCTGGGCGCCAAGGTGATCGAGGTCGAGCATCTGTCCAAGCACATGGGCGACAAGCAGCTGATCGAGGATCTGAGCTTCTCGCTGCCGCCCGGCGGCATCGTCGGCGTGATCGGCCCCAACGGCGCCGGTAAGTCGACGCTGTTCCGCATGCTGACCGGCCAGCTCGAACCGGATGCCGGCACCGTCGAATACGGCGATACCGTCAAGCTCAGCTATGTCGACCAGTCGCGCGACGATCTGAAGGACGACGAAACCGTCTGGGAGGCGATCTCGGGCGGGGCGGAGATCATCCAGCTGGGCGACGCGCAGATGAACTCCCGCGCCTATTGCGGCGCCTTCAACTTCAAGGGCGGCGACCAGCAGAAGAAGGTCTCGCTGCTGTCGGGCGGCGAACGCAACCGGGTGCATATGGCGCGGCTGCTGAAGGAAGGCGGCAACGTCCTGCTGCTCGACGAACCGACCAACGATCTCGACGTCGAAACCCTGCGCGCGCTGGAAGACGCGCTGGTCGATTTCGCCGGCTGCGCCGTGGTGATTTCGCACGATCGCTTCTTCCTCGACCGGATCTGTACCCATATCCTCGCCTTCGAGGGCGACGCCCATGTGGAATGGTTCGAGGGCGATTTCACCGCCTATGAAGAGGACAAGAAACGCCGCCTGGGCCCCGACGCGCTGGAGCCCAAACGACTGAAGTACAAGAAGTTTTCTCGGTGAGAGGTTTCCGGGCATAGGAATTTCGAACACGGTACAGGAAGATCGGTCCGCGCCTGTTGACAGTAGTGCGGTGGTTCCCTGTCCGGCCCTTCTGAGTTCGCGACATGAAACGGGGTGTGGTCGCACCTGACAAAAGGTGCGCCCCCCCCCCAGGGAACAGGAGACGACAATGGCCGAAGCTGACGTACCGAAAATGGATATCGACGCCTGGAAGGACCGCGCGCAGAGCGAGGTGGGCTTCTGGCAGCACTGGGTCCAGTCGAAAGGCGACCAGTGGCCCGACGATTTCAACGCCCGGGCCAACCCCGAGACCCCGCTGATCGCCGAGCTTCAGCACTTTCTCGATGAGCTGGGAACGGACCGGGCCGCGCCGGCCGAGATCCTGGATATCGGATCGGGGCCGCTCAGCATCCTGGGTTACAAGAGCCCGGGGCGCGAGATCCGGCTGACCCTCGTCGATCCGCTGGCCAACTCCTACAATCAGATCCTCGACCAGGGCGGGATTGCCGGCGTGCCGCGCCCGCAGACCGGCTATTTCGAATCCGCGCTCGGCCAGTTCGGCGAAAACAGGTTCGACGTTGTCTGGTGCCGCAATGCGCTGGACCATTCCATCGACCCGCTGCTCGGCCTGCACAACCTGATCTCGATGTGCAAGATCGGTGGCGGCCTTATGCTGAGCTTTCACCCCAACGAAGCCGATGGCGGCGATTATGAGGGGCTGCACCAGTGGAATCTCGACAAGCGGGGCGACAGGATCATCCTCGCGCAGAAGGGGCAGGAGGTCGATCTCACCCCGCTGCTTCGGGCGCAGAACCTTCTGTCGATCACGCAGGAGGGCACCTCGGCCAACTTCAAGGGCATGATCAGGATCAGGTTGCAAAAGCTGCGCGCCTCCAACCTGTCGCAGGCCATGATGCGGTCGCCGGCGGAATGAACCGACGCCGCCGGGCCCTCTCCCCCTGAGCGGCCCGGCGGCACTATGGCGATCAGCCACGACCGTTTCTTCCTCGACCGGATCTGTCCCCATATCCTCGCCTTCGAGGGCGAGGTCCATGTGGAATGGTTCGAAGGCGATTTCACCGCCTGTGAGGAGGACAAGAAACGCCGCCCGGGACCGGATGCGCTGGAGCCCAATCGCCTGAAGTACAAGAAGTTCTCGCGCTGACCTGCCTCAGCATCCCGGCAGCCGCCGCCCGCTCCGCATCCAGAATGCCCCTCTACCCACGCAGGCTCTGCCACAGGCCCTCGTTCTGCCTTGCGCGTTTCAGCACGCGGCGCTGCGATCTCCTTCGACAATCCGGCCAGAGATATCGACATAGCGATATCGGGCACCCCGCAGGCGGATTGCGCGGGCTGCGTCGGGATCAACATTGGCATCCGCGTTTCCTGCGCGGATCTGTCTGCATGCGCGGGTCTGCAAGGGCGATTTCAGCGTCTAGGATACAGTCAGAAATGCGGCCAGAAACCCAGAAGATAGGCCGCAAGATACTGAAAATAAATGTATTTCGAAGGATCAAGCACCAGTGCCACCCAATAGGAAGAAGCCGAAGGGAGCGCGGCGCAAATCCAGAAAAATCACATTGCGATACATCGAAATCTGATATCTACTTCTTCTAGATATGTATTTTAGGAGCAAAACATGTCAAAACCCGTATTCGAAGATATTTTTTCCTTTTCCGGCCGGCGCAATCGCAAGAGCTATTTGATCTTTGCGATCTCACTGCTGATCGTCACGATCATCCTGGCCTTTGTGATTGGCGCGATCGGAGCGGCCACCGGCGGAATCGGCCTGATCCTCTTTGTGCTGCTTGTGCCTTTTGTCGTTTCCGGCTGGGCCGTCGGCAGCCAACGCTGCCGTGATTTCGGCTGGACCGGCTGGGCAGTGCTGCTGACCGCCATCCCCTATGTCGGCGTGCTTTTCGCCATTGGCTTCATGGTCGTTCCCGGCACGGTCGGCGCGAACCGCTACGGCCCCGATCCGCTGGGCAATCAGGTGCCGCCGGCCGGGCAATAGGTCCGGCGACACTCCGGCAGGGGAAGAGACGGCGGCAACGTCCGGTGCCAGCACGTCCTTCCCTTTGCCCGCCACCCCGCTCCGCCCGGGTGCCGATCGCCGATTGCGCACCCCCGCCCGGATCCGGCACACTTCGCCAGACCGCCGGAGACCGCCAATGCGCCTCGCCCCGCTCTTCGCCCTCTTGCTCGCCGCCTGCGGCCATGTCGACTACGACGCCACCCCGGCGGGAGAGTTCAGGGGCTCGCTCTTCGTCATGTGGGTCGGCGAAGGCGGCAAGGCCGGCGACGGGCGCTTCGTCTACGTCCCCAACCCGCGCGATCCGCTGCGGCTGGTGCGCGGTGGCGATGCCCCCAGCCCCGGCGTGATCCAGCCCGAGATGATCTATACCGACGGCGGCTCGATCCCGCGGGCGGGCCAGTTGTTCAACGGCTTCGCCCCCTGGGGCTATGCGCCGGCCTATATGATCCATGACTGGCTGTTCGTGGCGCGCCACTGCCTGACCGACGGCGCCCCCACCAGGGCCGAGCGCGAGATCGCCGATATGGAATTCCACGAAAGCGCCGAGATCATCGCCGAGGCGATCAAGGCGCTGATCGCCTCGGGCCAGGCGCTGCCGAACGACGTGGCGCCGCGGGTGATCGCCGGCACCGTGGCCGGGCCGATCTCCTACGACCGCTGGACGGTCAGGGGCGCCTGTGCCACCGACCGGGTCACGGAGGCCCATCGCGCCGCGGCAGAGGCGGCGATCCCCGGCGCGGGCGCCGCCCAGCGCAAGCTGCGGCAGATGACGGATGCGACCGGCGCGCCCCTGGCCGCGGCCCGGCTCGTCACCACGCTCAGCTTCTAAACGCACTCATTCTAAACGCACTCAGTTTGCGCGCCGCCCCTTGCTGTTAGTATTCAACAGTTTTGAGCTATCCATTTCAGAAGGAGTGACACTGGCTGGGAATGGGCCGCGGTTGCCGGTATCAAGCGTCGTTATCCGTCGCTAAGTGTCGCGGGCCGTCGCCGGGTGTACGTGTTTCTGCCCCTTGAGCCATCTCCGAACTGTGGTATCGCTCACGCGAATGCGGCGGGCGATGGCGGCGGCCGGATGCCCCTGCCACGCGAGGATTCTGGCGATCCATTCGTTTGCCAAGGGCACCCTCGTTTTCGCGGCGCCAATCTTGTCGCCCAACTGGCTCAAGTTTTCCGAACCGATCAGATTGACAGCTTCGCCCCGTCGCGGTTCGTGATCGGCATACATCGGCAGGTGGATTTCTGATCGTATCCCTCCGGCGGAGGCCGTCTGACGGGATTTCGTTGTCGGTGATAAGTCCGACCTTATGGCCGACCATAAGTTCAGACCGGAGATCGAAGTTCT
>JBFXGQ010000244.1:0-7047 GCA_050177915.1 Pseudodonghicola sp.
GCAGCAGCCGCATCATCAGGCACAGCGCCAGCAGGGCGGAGACGAAGGCGAAGCCGGCGGCGATGGCGCCATCACGGGCGGCGGCGACATCGGCCTTGGCCGCGACCTCGGCCCCCAGCAGCACGCCCGAGGCGGCGATGGTGGGAATCGACATCAGCATCGACAGCCGCGCCGCCTCGGACCTCGTATAGCCCATCTGCCGCCCGGCGGTGATGGTGATGCCCGAGCGCGAGGTGCCGGGGATCAGCGCCACCGCCTGCCACAGCCCCATGATCAGCGCATCGCGCACGCCCCAGTCGGCGGCGCCCTTGACGCTGGGGCCGGTCTGGTCGGCCCAATAGAGCACGATGCCGAAGATCAGCATGGTCCAGCCGATCACCGTGATCGAGCGCATCGCATCGCTGAGCCCGGTGAGGTTCAGCACCAGCCCGACGATCACCACCGGCAGGGTGGCGATCACCAGCCCCAGCGCCAGCCGCGCGCCCGGGGTGTCCGCCTTGCCCCGCATCAGCCGCGGCAAGCCCGCCAGCCCCTCGGCGACGTCGCGCCAGAAATAGACGATCACCGCCCCCAGCGTGCCGACATGCACCGCCACGTCGATCACCTGTCCCTGATCGGCAAGCCCGGTGAGGCCGGGCAGGAGAATCAGGTGGCCCGACGAGGAGATCGGCAGGAACTCGGTGATTCCCTGAATCACCGCGATGAGGATCAGCTGGAGGATCGGCATGGCGCAATATGTCCGGATGGAGGGGGTTTGAATGTCAATAGGTATAAGTGTTTGCGCAGAAATGGAAAGTTTCCATTTGGGTCCGGTTTGATACCTAAAATCAGGGGCTGGGCCTGCGCGGCAGGGTGCGGCAAAGTGAAAAAAGTGAAAATAGGTCAGTGCGACTGACTTTTAATCTGTTTCGGCTTCTCATAAACATCGCCGAGCTAAGCTATCATGGAGTCCGAGCCGTGGCCAAACAACCGATGCTGAAATTCGTCCAGATCCACCGGGACATGCCGGCCAAACGGGCCGCCGATCAGCGCAAGCAGGACTTCCACGAGATCTACGCCGAATTCGCCGAGGCGAAGGCGCAGGAGCAGGCCAGCCGCTGCTCGCAATGCGGGGTGCCCTATTGCCAGTCGCATTGCCCGCTGCACAACAACATTCCCGACTGGCTGCGCCTGACCGCCACCGGCCGCCTGCAGGAGGCCTATGAGATCAGCCAGGCCACCAATACCTTCCCCGAGATCTGCGGCCGCATCTGCCCGCAGGACCGGCTGTGCGAAGGCAATTGCGTGATCGAACAGTCGGGCCATGGCACCGTGACCATCGGCGCGGTGGAGAAATACATCACCGACACCGCCTGGGATCAGGGCTGGGTGCAGCCGATCGCGCCGGTGCGCGAGCGCGAGGAAAGCGTCGGCATCATCGGTGCCGGCCCCGGCGGGCTGGCCGCCGCCGACATGCTGCGCCGTGCCGGCATCCAGGTCACTGTCTATGACCGATATGACCGCGCCGGCGGTTTGCTGACCTATGGCATCCCCGGTTTCAAGCTGGAGAAGGATGTGGTCATGCGCCGCAACCAGCTGCTGGCCGAGGGCGGCGTGAACTTCGTGATGAACTGCAACGTGGGCGAGAACATCTCCTTCGAGGAGATCCGCACCAAGCACGATGCGGTGATCATCGCCACCGGCGTCTACAAGTCGCGCGATCTGGAAATGCCGGGCTGCGGCGCCACCGGCATCGTCCGCGCCATCGACTTCCTGACCGCCTCGAACCGCAAGAGCTTCGGCGATGCGGTGGCCGAATACGACAGCGGCACGCTCAGCGCCGAAGGCAAGCGCGTGGTGGTGATCGGCGGCGGCGATACCGCGATGGACTGCGTCCGCACCTCGATCCGCGAGGGCGCGGTCAGCGTCAAATGTCTCTATCGCCGCGACCGCGCCAACATGCCCGGCTCGCAGCGCGAGGTGCAGAACGCCGAGGAAGAGGGCGTCGTCTTCGAATGGCTGAGCGCGCCCAAGGGCTTCACCGACGCGGGCGGCAAGGTCGCCGGCGTTATGGTGCAGAAGATGCGCCTGGGCGCCCCCGACGCCACCGGCCGTCAGGCGCCCGAGGTGATCGAAGGCGCCGACTATGTCGAAGAGGCCGATCTGGTGATCAAGGCCCTGGGGTTCGAGCCCGAGGATCTGCCCAAGCTCTGGGGCGTCGACGGGCTGGACGTGACCCGCTGGGGCACCGTCAAGGCCGCCTTCACCACCGGCGCCACCGCGCTGGACGGGGTCTATGCCGTGGGCGACATCGTGCGCGGCGCCTCGCTGGTGGTCTGGGCGATCCGCGACGGCCGCGACTGCGCCCAGGCGATCCTGGACCGTTTCGCCGCCCCCGCGGCGGTCGCAGCGGAGTAATCCGAAGGCCCGGGGGGCCCGACGCCCCCCGTTCCCGATCCGCGCCCTGCCGCAAGCCGGCGGTGTTCGGGTCGGGCAATGCCACCAAATCTTGGGGAACCGGGAATGACCGATCGAAAGGGACAATGCATGTGCGGCGCGGTCCGGATCGCGGTCCGCGACGTGCCGCGGGACTTCGGCGCCTGTCATTGCAACATGTGCCGTCGCTGGACCGGCTCGGCGCTGCTGGCGGTGACGGTGCCGGAAGCCTCGGTCAGCTGGGAGGGCGCGGAGGCGATCCGCACCATCCAGTCCTCGGACTGGGCGGAACGCGCCTGGTGCGACCGCTGCGGATCGGGCCTGTGGTATCGGGTCACCGCCGAGGGGCCGCACAAGGGCAATTACGAACTGCCCATCGGCCTGTTCGACGACGCCGACGGCATGATCATGAACAGCGAGATCTATGTTGACCTCAAGTCCGACGCCTTCGCCTACGCCGGCGAGCACAAGCGGTATACCGAGGCCGAGACGCTGGCGTTGTTCGGGATCGAGGGGGGCGCGGAATGACCCTGTCTCAACGCGATCTGAACGCCGATCTGCCGACGGCGGCGACGCTGCGCAGCACCCAGGAGCAGGCCGTGCGGACCGAGATGGCCCGGCTGGCCGACTGGTTCCCGGATGTCGCCGACTGGCGCGAGGTACAGAGTATCCGTCTGCCCGCCGAGGCCGCCGTCGTGTCGCCCGAGCAGGGCACCGAGGCGTTCCGCCGCGAAGTGGTGCAGGGGCTGATCGACACCGCCGCCGCCATCGCCGCCCGCAAGCCCGCCGGCGCCAAACATGCCCGGGTCGCCGCGATCATTGACTGGCCGCTGCTGGTGGGGTCCGAGATCTGCGTGTTCTTCGACCGCAACTGCGAACGCAGCCTCGCGCCCGAGACCGAACGACGACACGGGCGCACCTTCTGGCCCGGTGGCTGGGTCAGCTCGGCCGAGCCGGAGCGGAACCTGTTCGAAACCCTGACCATCGCGCTGCCCGCGGGCTTCGCCGCCGCCGGCATCGCACTGACCGAATATAGCAAAGATACCGATCACACCTACCGCTACGAACGCTGGGTGGCGATGGAAACCCTGGAAAGGATCGCTCAATGACCAAGTATGATGAAAATTGGGTCCGCGCCGAGGAAGCCAAGCGCAAGTGGATGGCCGACAACGGTCTCTATTCCGAGGATGAGGAACATTCGTCCTGCGGCGTCGGTCTGGTGGTCTCGATCGACGGCCAGAAAAGCCGCAAGGTGGTCGAGGCCGGCATCGGCGCGCTGAAGGCGGTCTGGCACCGCGGCGCGGTCGACGCCGACGGCAAGACCGGCGACGGCGCCGGCATCCATGTGCAGATCCCGGTTCCCTTCTTCTACGACCAGATCCGCCGCACCGGGCACGAGCCGAACCACGACCAGCTGATGGCGGTGGGCCAGGTGTTCCTGCCGCGCACCGACTTCGGCGCGCAGGAAACCTGCCGGACCATCGTCGAGACCGAAGTCCTGCGGATGGGCTATTACATCTATGGCTGGCGCCATGTGCCGGTGAACATCGGCGTGCTGGGCGAGAAGGCTAACGCCACCCGGCCCGAGATCGAGCAGATCCTGCTGTCGAACTCGAAGGGTGTCGACGAGGAGACCTTCGAGCGCGAGCTTTACGTGATCCGTCGCCGGATCGAAAAGGCGGTGATGGCCGCCGGAATCCACGGGCTTTACATCGCGTCGCTGTCCTGCCGGTCGATCATCTACAAGGGGATGATGCTGGCGCAGGATGTGGCCGAATTCTATCCCGACCTGAAGGACGACCGGTTCGAGAGCGCCTTTGCGATCTATCACCAGCGCTATTCCACCAACACCTTCCCGCAGTGGTGGCTGGCGCAGCCGTTCCGTATGCTGGCCCATAACGGCGAGATCAATACGCTGAAGGGCAACCTGAACTGGATGAAGAGCCATGAGATCCGCATGGCCAGCGCCACCTTCGGCGACATGGCCGAGGACATCAAACCGATCATCGCCAGCGGCTCGTCGGACTCCGCCGCGCTGGACGCGGTGTTCGAGGTGCTGGTCCGCGCCGGCCGCAAGGCGCCGATGGCCAAGACCATGATGGTGCCGGAAAGCTGGTCCAAGCAGGCGGTCGAGCTGCCCGAGGCCTGGCGCGACATGTATTCCTACTGCAACTCGGTGATGGAGCCCTGGGACGGTCCGGCCGCACTGGCGATGACCGACGGCCGCTGGGTTTGCGGCGGTCTTGACCGCAACGGCCTGCGCCCGATGCGCTATGTGGTGACCGGCGACAACCTGCTGATCGCGGGGTCGGAGGCCGGCATGGTGCCGGTGGACGAAAAGACCGTGGTCGAAAAGGGCGCACTGGGCCCGGGCCAGATGATCGCGGTGGACATGGAAGAGGGCAAGCTGTTCCACGACACCGAGATCAAGGACAAGCTGGCGGCCTCGCAGCCGTTCGGCGACTGGGTCAGCAAGATCAACGATCTGGACGAGGAACTGGCGCGCGCCACCGAAAAGCCGCTGTTCGCCGGGGCGGAGCTGCGCCAGCGGCAGATCGCGGCCGGCTACACCATCGAGGAGCTGGAGCAGATCCTGGCGCCGATGGCCGAGGACGGCAAGGAGGCGCTGGCCTCGATGGGCGACGACACGCCCTCGGCGGTGCTGTCGAAACAGTACCGTCCGCTCAGCCATTTCTTCCGCCAGAACTTCAGCCAGGTGACCAACCCGCCGATCGACAGCTTGCGGGAATACCGGGTGATGTCGCTGAAGACCCGCTTCGGCAACCTCAAGAACGTGCTGGACGAGGACAGCTCCCAGACCGAGATCATCGTTCTGGAAAGCCCCTTCGTCGGCAACGCCCAGTGGGAAGAGGTGGTGCGCCACTTCAACGCCGATCTGGTCGAGATCGACTGTACCTTCACCCCCGGTGAGCCCGGCGCGCTGCGCAAGGAGCTGTCCCGCATCCGGGCCGAGGCCGAGGACGCCGTGCGCTCGGGCGCCGGCCATCTGGTGTTGACCGACCATCGCTCCAGCCCGGACAAGGCGGCGATGCCGATGATCCTGGCCACCAGCGCGGTGCACAGCCACCTGACCCGCAAGGGGCTGCGGACCTTCTGCTCGCTCAACGTGCGGTCGGCGGAATGCATCGACCCGCACTATTTCGCGGTGCTGATCGCCTGCGGTGCCACCGTGGTGAACCCCTATCTGGCCGAGGATTCGATTGCCGACCGCATCGACCGCGGCCTGCTGGAAGGGACGCTGACCGAGAACGTCGCGCGCTATCGCAACGCCATCGACCAGGGGCTGCTCAAGATCATGGCGAAGATGGGGATCTCGGTGATCTCCTCCTATCGCGGTGGCCTGAACTTCGAGGCGGTGGGCCTCAGCCGCGCCATGTGCGCCGAGTATTTCCCCGGCATGACCAGCCGGATCTCGGGCATCGGCGTCAGCGGCATTCAGCGCAAGGTCGAGGAAGTGCACGCCCGCGGCTGGTCGTCCAATTCGCAGGTGCTGCCGATCGGCGGCTTCTACAAGGCGCGCAAATCCGGCGAGACCCACGCCTGGGACGCGCAGGGCATGCATATGCTGCAGATGGCCTGCAACAAGGCCTCCTTCGAGCTGTGGAAGCAGTATTCGGCCAAGATGCAGTCGAACCCGCCGATCCATCTGCGCGACCTGCTGGACATCAAGCCGCTGGGCAAGCCGATCCCGCTGGAAGAGGTGGAGAGCATCACCGCGATCAGCAAACGCTTCGTCACCCCCGGCATGTCGCTGGGCGCGCTCTCGCCTGAGGCGCACAAGACCCTGAACGTGGCGATGAACCGGATCGGCGCCAAGTCGGACTCGGGCGAGGGCGGCGAGGATCCGGCACACTTCGTGCCGGAGCCGAACGGCGACAACCCCTCGGCCAAGATCAAGCAGGTGGCGTCGGGCCGCTTCGGTGTCACCGCCGAATACCTGAACCACTGCGAAGAGCTTGAGATCAAGGTGGCGCAGGGGGCCAAGCCCGGCGAGGGCGGCCAGCTGCCCGGCATGAAGGTGACCGAGCTGATCGCGCGGCTGCGGCATTCGACCAAGGGCGTGACGCTGATCAGCCCGCCGCCGCACCACGACATCTATTCGATCGAGGATCTGGCGCAGCTGATCTACGACCTCAAGCAGATCAACCCGCGCGCCAAGGTGACGGTCAAGCTGGTGGCTTCCTCCGGCGTCGGCACCATTGCCGCCGGGGTGGCCAAGGCCAAGGCGGATATCATCCTGATCTCGGGCCACAACGGCGGCACCGGGGCGTCGCCCGCGACCTCGATCAAATACGCCGGTCTGCCGTGGGAGATGGGCCTGACCGAGGCGCATCAGGTGCTGGCGATGAACCACCTGCGCGACCGGGTGACGCTGCGCACCGACGGCGGGCTGCGCACCGGCCGCGACATCGTCATGGCGGCGATGATGGGGGCCGAGGAATACGGCATCGGCACCGCCGCGCTGATCGCCATGGGCTGCATCATGGTGCGCCAGTGCCAGTCGAACACCTGCCCGGTGGGCGTCTGCACCCAGGACCCGGCACTGCGCGCCAAGTTCACCGGCAACGCCGACAAGGTGGTCAACCTGATCACCTTCTACGCCCAGGAAGT
>JBFXGQ010000245.1:0-7003 GCA_050177915.1 Pseudodonghicola sp.
CGGGATGACGTCTTCGAGGATCTGATCCTCGTCGAAACCGACCGGCGCGGTGACCTCGGGGCCGATCATCTTTCCCTTCGGATCGAAGAGCTGAAACCGCACCGCGGAGCCGTCGTAATCCGGCGCGGTTTCGCTTTCGTCGGTCCAGGCGACAAGGATGTTGCCACTCTTCAGTTGCACGGCGCGCGCGCCCATCTGGTCGGCATAGGTCGTGCTGTTTGCCGTGACCAGCGGGGTTGCGGCATCGCCATCCACGGTGAACTGGCGCAGGAAGATATCCGCGCCGGTATAGGGAAGTTCGCCAGCGAGCAGCAGCAGGTTGCCATTCTCAAGGACCAGCGCCCGCTCGGGCCGGTCGCCGGTGTCGTCCGGGTTCAGATTGTAGAGGGTGAACTGACTGCTGAGGGTCGGGTTGGACAAGGAATACCTCTTAAATTTTAAACAGTTGGTCGGTGTTTGCGTTTTTGTTCAAACGGTCAAAACCTAGCGGTGGGGCTTTCGGAATGTCTATTCAGGCAATCCCTACCTCGGCGTGATCTTGCCGAAGGCCATGGGGCACGCTGGGCTGACGTCTCGTGTCTGGGCGGGGGCGGCTGCGGGGGGAAACCTGATCCGCCGCGATCTGGATGCCGAACCGGTCAGAACCAGGGCGCGCGCGGCAGATGCCAGCCAAATCGCACGCTCGCGACGCGCAGGATCACCGCAAGCGCGCCGCCGATCACTGCCGCGACGGTGTCGGACAGCCCGAGGGCGAGGCCGCCGGCATAGGCTGCCGCCCCCGACAGCGCCGCAAGGGCATAGACCTCTTCCCGCAGCACCCGCGGCACCTCGGACGCCATCAGGTCGCGCAACATGCCGCCCCCGACTGCGGTGATGACGCCGAGCAGTATCGCGCCGGGGGCGGTCAGCCCCTGCGTCAGCGCCTTTTCGCAGCCCGCGATCGCGAAGACGCCAAGTCCGACCGCATCGAGGAACATGACAGGCCGCTGCATCCGGTCGAGCACGGCGCCGAAGAAGAAGGTGAAGAGGCCGGCGGCGCAGGCCATGCTGATCGGCAGCGCGGTCCGGAAGACCGCCGGAGGGGTGTCGCCAAGCAGCAGGTCGCGGATCATCCCGCCGGCCACCCCGGTTGCCGTGGCAAGCACGAGAATGCCGAAAAGATCCAGCCTTTTGCGGATTGCCACCATTGCGCCGCTCAGGCCGAACACGAAGGTGCCAAGCGCATCGAGAGTGCCGAAGAGAGCCGCTGCGGACATTGACCGATGCCTCCTGCCGATGCCGCACTCTAGCAACTGGCACCTCGAGGCCAAGGCGAAAGGCGCGACCGTCGAGGAGGGGGCGGACCGCGGTCCTGCCGTCGCCAGGGCAGGGGAGCGGGAGCCGGGCAAATCGGGGAGGGGCCGCCGCGATGCCCGCCCCGCACGTCCAGCGCCCGCTCTCTCAGCTTTGCCGGAACCGCCGCAGATAGCCGGGCAGGATCGCCCGAAGCGGTTGCGGCTCGATCCCCAGATCGGCGAGGCTGGGCGCGGTGCCGCTGACGACATTATCCGCCCTGAGCAGCTTGACCTGGTCGCGGGTGATCGGCGGATTGGGAAGGACCTGCAGCAGCGTTCCCAGAATCTCGGCGGCGACGAAGGGCAGCGGCAGCAGCAGCCGCTTGCGACCGATTTCCGACAGCAGGATCTCCATCAGCTGTCTGAAGCTGTAGATGTCCGGCCCGCCAAGCTCGTAGGTGCGACCGCGGGTTGCCGGATCGGCGAGGATCGCCAGATAGGCCTGCGAGACGTCACCGACATAGACCGGCTGAAATCTGGTCTTGCCGCCACCGATCAGGGGCAGCGCGGGCGCGCGCATCGCCATGCGGGCGAAACGGTTGAAGAAATCGTCCCGCGGCCCGAAGACCACGCTGGGTCTGACAATGGTCGCGTCCGGGACCAGCTGCCGCACCGCCCGCTCGCCGGCGGCCTTGGAGCGGGCATATTCCGACGGCGAGGTCTCGCTGGCGCCAAGGGCGGACATATGCGCCAGCCGCTTCACTCCGGCCTGCTTCACTGCCGCAGCGACGCAGCGGGCGCCTTCCTCATGAATTTGTGCGAATTTCTGGCGTCCGGTCTCATGCAGGATGCCGACCAGATTGATGACGTGATCCGCGCCGTCGACGGCGGCGGCGACCGCCGCGGTCTCCAGCACGTTGCCGTAGACCGGTTGGGCCACCCCCTTGGCGCCCGGCGGCGGCTTGAATTCCGCCTTGTCCGGGTGGCGCACGCCGACGCGCACCGATGCGCCTTCGATCAGAAGGCTTTCGACGATCTGGCGCCCGATAAAGCCGGAGCCCCCGAAGACTGTGACACGCTCGATGGACATCTCTCTCTCCTCGCCTTGCTGTTCAGGAGGGGCGGACGGGGCACATCGGCGCCACCGGCACGCTCGGGTCGACGGCGGCGACAATGCGACAGGCGTGACACCCTCTGTTCGAATGCGCCGAGAGGGGGGCGCGCGTCGGTCGGCGCGCGGTGTGCCCGGTCGCCAGCCAGCGCCGCTTTCCGCAAAGGCGCAGCTTCCGGACCTCAGGGCCGCCCTGCTTGCCGCAACCGCATCATCGCGGCTTTGGCCGATGCGAGACGCTCTGATCTCCGCCTTCGGGCAGAGGCGCATCGATCTTCCTGACCGCGGTCACATCGCCATTCTATCAGTTTTGCCGCGATCGGGAAATCCTGCATCGACGGCCGCCCCGTCGATCCCGGCTGTGGCCCGACACTTGCGGCCGCGTCCGGCGGGAGGCCGGTGAAACCCATCCGCCATCCGCGCCGCGATCAGAGCCGCGCGAAGATCAGCTTCAGAATCGCCGGGCTGATCACGGTGGTCAGCACCGAGATCATGACGATCGCGGAAAACAGATTGGCGATGATGGTGTCGCTTTCGTCCCCGGTTGCGAAGAGACCGGCATCGAAGGCGATCCCGGCGATAACCAGCTCGACCGCGCCACGCGGGCTCATGCCGACGCCGATGGCGACGGACTCCGCGGGCGTGAAGCCGAACAGGCGCGCGGCGCCGCCGGCCCCGAGCAGCTTTCCGGCGAAGGCGCTCAGAAGCAGCAGTGCCAGAAACCCGGGGACCGCGGCGAGCACGGAGAAGTCGGCGCGGAACCCGATCGAGGCGAAGAAGATCGGCGCAAGGAAGCCGAAGGTGACCGCCGACAGGGTGGTGCTGACGCGCTCGTAGGTTTCGTCGTCGATGGTGGTCCGGCCAAAGAACAGCCCCGCGAGAAAGGCGCCGACAATGAAATGCAGCCCCATCGCCTCGGCGAGCAGGGCGAAGGCAAAGCCGCCATTCAGCACTGCGCTGATCTCGAGCTCATGGATCTTGAGCTTTCGCATCAACTGGCCGCCCCAGGGGAAGACGAACCGCCCGATGATCGTGGCGAGAAGGAAGAAGAGCGCGATCTTGCCCGAGAGAAGCGCGAAGCCGGCGAGGCTGAGGGGGCCGCTGTCGTCGATCATCGCGGTCAGCCAGGCCAGCAGGATCAGGCTCAGGATATCGTCGAAGACCGCGGCAGAGACGATGACCTGGCCGACAGGGGACTCGAGTTGCCCGAGATCCGTGAGGATGCGCACGGTGGCCGGCACGGCGGTTATCGCCAGCGCGACGCCGATGAACAGGCATTGCGTCAGGCGCAGCGGCGAGTCCGGCACAAAGGCCCATCCCAGCGCCGCCCCCATGGCCAGCGGGACGATCATTCCGCCGATTGCGACGACCAGAGAGGCGGCAGAGCGTTCGAACACCTTCTCGGGCCGCATCTCGACCCCGGCGTAGAGCATCAGGAAGAACATCCCGAGATCGGTCACCGTGACGAAGACCTCGTTGTCCGGCAGTCCGTTCAGCACCGGAAAGACATCCGGGTATCCTGCCGCGGCCGCCCCCAGCGCGATCCCGGCGATCAGCTCTCCCACCAGGGCCGGTTGCGAGAGTCGCACCGCGAATTCCCCGAAAGCGCGGGTGACCAGCAGCAGCACCAGCAGGATGTAGAAGAGATCCATAGCGTCGCCCCATGAGGCAGTCGTCAGTCTCGCCTTGTTCCCTTGAATTACGCGATCGGCGCCTCGCTCCGGCCGGGCGGGCTATGGCGCCGACAGGCGCGCGGCGCCTGGCACGGGGGCCAATGCCTGTGGGGCACGCGGACCGCGCAGCGGCGCCCCGGCCGGTTTCGGGCCTGGTCACAGCCTATCAAAAAAGCCGCCAAATCACCAGCGCCAGCGCGCGCAGATCGCCTCGGCGATCAGCACCTCGCCCAGATCCCGGCCGTCAGGCAGCGCGCAGACACCGACCTGCCGGTCATAGGAGGTCCGGCCCTCAAGCCTGCAGGTCATCGGCCCGAGCGCTGAGAGCTCACGCATGCGCTGCGTCGCCCGGGTGCCGGCGGCGGTGCCCCGCTCGGCGCAGTCCAGATTGGCGATGCGGACGGGCACCTCCGCCACCTCGATGGTATCGCCGTCGCGGACGTGGGTGACGTGCCCGACCAGCTGGGCGCCGCGGGCGAAGGTCGCAGCCGGTTTGGCAGGGGCGGCCGGACGCGCCGTCCCGCCGTTCCAGGCGGTGCCGCCGCGAAGACCCCCGGGCGTGCTCCGGCCGAGCGCGCCGCTCTGGCCGCCCCCGGTGAAGAGGTCCGGGCCGGTCTCCTGCAGGATCAGCAATCCGGCAAGCGCGATCAATGCAAATGTCAGCTTGGGTGCGCGTCGGCGTGAGGATCTGCGAAACAATTCGAACGGTCTTTGGGTTATTCTCGCGGCCGCGACAGCCGGCCCTCGACCGGACGCGGACCCTGCACGGGGTCCGGCGACATCATCCCGCGCGGCGGGCGATGTCAAGCAACTATTTGATTTTGAACGGGAAATTCAGATGATGGAGCGGGTAACGGGAATCGAACCCGTAACTTAAGCTTGGGAAGCTCGCGTGATACCTTTTCACCATACCCGCGCTCTGGAGCCGCTGGATAATCGCGGCCCGCCGGCGCGTCAAGGGGGAGATGCGGGCAATCGGCGGTTTCTCCGGCGCGCGCCGCATTGTCCCGCGGTTTCCCCGGCGGCTTGGCCCTGTGGTTTTCCCTCCGGCCTTTTTCTGGCTGAAAATATCCCCGCCGGAGGCACGCGCCGCAGGCGCGTTCACCCCCGTCGGCGCCGGCGCCGTCCGCCGGCACCGTCCGACTGGCCGCCGGTGTTGAAGGCGACATCGGGCAGCGTCACCGCCCGGGCCAGTTCGGGAAAGGGATCGGTGCCGTGCGGGATGGCGCTGGCGGCGACGAAATGGGCCTGGAACCGCGGCGCGATGGCGGTTTCGACCTTGGTGATCCGGCGCACCATGGCCTCGATCTCGGCCCGCGCGGCGATGTTGCACAGCGCGATGCGGGCGCCGGTGCCGGCGGCGTTGCCGGCGCTGCTGACCCGGTCCAGCGCCACATCGGGGATCATCCCCAGTACCATCGCATGTCTGGGGCTGATATGGGCGCCGAAGGCGCCGGCCAGCACCACCCGATCCACCCGGTCCACCCCCATCTCGTCCATCAGCAGCCGGGCCCCGGCGTAGAGCGCCGATTTCGCCAGCTGGATCGCCCGGATATCGGCCTGGGTCACCGCGATGCGCGGGCCGCCCTCGGCGCTGGCGTCATGCAGCAGATAGCTGTGGGTGCGCCCCTCGGGCAGGCAGCGGGGGCTGCCGGTCTGCGCCGCCGATCCGATCAGGCCGGAGCGGTCGAGCAGCCCGGCCATGCGCATCTCGGCCACCGCCTCGATGATGCCCGAACCGCAGATGCCGGTGACGCCGGTCGCTGCGGTGGCCTGGGCGAACCCGGGCTCGTCCGACCACAGGTCGCAACCGATGACGCGGAACCGCGGCTCCTTGCTCACGGGGTCGATCTCGACCCGCTCGATGGCGCCCGGTGCGGCGCGCTGGCCGGCGCTGATCTGGGCGCCCTCGAAGGCCGGCCCGGTGGGCGAGGAACAGGCCAGCACCCGGCTGCGGTCGCCCAGCAGCAGCTCGGCATTGGTGCCGACATCGACGATCAGCACCAGATCGTCGGATTGGCCCGGCTGTTCGGCCAGCGCCACCGCGGCGGCGTCGGCGCCGACATGGCCGGCGATGCAGGGCAGCAGATAGGCGCGCGCCCGCGGGTTCATCGCCGACAGCCCGATCTCGGCCGCCGCCAGCCGCAGCGCATTGGCGGTGGCCAGCGCGAAGGGCGCCTGTCCCAGCTCCACCGGGTCGAGGCCCAGCAACAGGTGATGCATCACCGGGTTGCAGACCAGCACCGCCTCGACGATCAGCGCCGGGTCGATGGCGGCGGCCGCCGCGATGTCGCGGGTCAGATCGTCCAGCGCCGCGCGCACCGCCGCGGTCATCTGCGCCGCGCCGCCGGGGTTCATCATCGCATAGGAGACCCGGCTCATCAGATCCTCTCCGAAGCGGATCTGCGGGTTCATCACGCCGGAGGAGGCGACCACCGCGCCGGTCTCCAGATCGGTCAGATGCGCCGCGATGGTGGTGGAGCCGAGATCGACCGCCAGCCCGTAGAGCCCGCCCTCGTGCAGGCCCGGCCAGAGGTCGAGGATCCGCGCCGACCCGCCCATGTGGTCGCGGAAAAGCGCCACGGTGACCTGCCAGTTGCCGCGGCGCAGCACCGGCTGCAACCTGGCCAGCAGGCTGAGATCGGCGGTGATGCCGTCTACCCCCCATTGTTCGTACAGCGCCCGTTCCAGCCGCTCCAGATCGCCGGTGGGGGTGTGCATGTCGGGCTCGGCCACATCGACCAGGCAGAGCCGCGTCGCCGGGTCCATGGTGATCGTCCGCGCGGCGGCCTCCTTGCGCACCACCTGGCGGTGCAGCTGGCTTTCGGGCGGCACGTCGATCACCACGTCGCCCTGGATCGTCGCCTGACAGCCCTGCCGGCGGCCGGGCTGCAGGCCGCGCTTGTCCTTATAGCGCTGCTCGACCGCGTTCCACGCCGACAGCG
>JBFXGQ010000246.1:0-6979 GCA_050177915.1 Pseudodonghicola sp.
GCCGATGCGGGGGCGATTTGGGGGCAGGTGGCGGCGCTGCCAGGCGAATGCCGCCGCAGTGCCGCATTACTGACGCTTTTCGCGCCAGACTCGGGTCCGTGGGGGCGGCCCGGGATTCCCGGGTCGGAACGCAGCCAGGAACGGGACAGCCAGGAACGGGGCGGCGAGATGTCTGAGATGGATCATGCGGGGTTCGGCCCGATGCACGGCGTTTGCGACGAGGGGGCGGTCACCGTCGCCTACAGCCCCCGGCTGGGGCTTGACGCGGTGCTGTTCCGCGGCATGGGCACCTTTCTGGTGATGACCGCCGCCGCCATGTGGTTCCTGCCGGGCAGCCAGACCGACGCCGATCTGATCGTGATGAAGCTGGGGGTGTCGCTGTTCTTCCTGCTTTGCGGCGTGGCGCTGCTGATGCTGCATGACGGCGCCAACCGGCCGGCCGCCTGCTTTGACCCGATCCGGCGCGAGCTGCGGGTGATGGCGATGGCCGGCGACGGCCGGGTGCAGACGGTGCTGCGGCGCAGCTACGCCAGCCTGGGCCGGGCGCAGTTCCGCGGCCGGGCGGTCGAGCTCTATGATATGGACGGCGCCCGGCTGATGCGGCTGAACGTGCAGGACGCGGGCCAGCGCGCCGCCTTGCACCGTCAGCTGTCGCGGCTGATGACGATCTGCAACTGACCGCGGCGCGGTTGTTCGCCTGATCACAGACCCTGTTGGATTTTGCGGCCTTGTTCGCAGCCGCAGCACGCGCAGATTGAGGCGCATGTGCAACTGCAGAATCCAACGGAGATCTGATGATGAAAACCGCCCTTCTCGCCGCCGCCTTCGCGACCGCCGCAGCCGCCGCCTATGCGGCGCCTGAGAAATACGTGCTGGACTCCGGCCACAGCCAGATCGTGTTCAACTACAACCACCTGGGCTTTTCGACCGGCTACGGCATGTACTCGGGCTTCGCCGGCGAGATCATGTTCGACCAGGAAGACCCCGCCAACTCCAGCGTCAGCGTGTCGATGCCGGTGAAATCCATGCTGACCGGCTGGGAACCGCGCTATGAGCATTTCATGTCGGCCGATTTCTTCGGTGCCAGCGACGACGATCTGGTCACCTTCACCTCGACCGGCATCGAAGTGACCGGCGAGAAGAGCGCGCTGATCACCGGCGATCTGACCCTGAACGGCGTCACCAAATCGGTGGTTCTGGACGCGGTGCTGAACCAGGCCGCCGACCACCCGATGGAGGGCAAGCCCTGGGCCGGCTTCAGCGCCACCACCACGCTGATCCGCAGCGACTACAACCTCGGCATGTTCGCCCCCTACGTCAGCGACGAGGTGAAGGTGAACATCTCGATCGAAGCGATGAAGGCCGACTGAGCCTGACGCGCCCCTCGGGGTAACGAGTGTGCCGCCGGTGTCTGTGCACCGGCGGCTTTTTCATGTGCGGCTGCCGGGGGCTGTGGCCTTCGAAGTCCACCGTGCAACGCCCGGGTCCGCCCGAATAGCGCCGAAGGCGCCGGGCGAGCGCCTGCCCGTCCGGGCGGGCTGGCGCTTTGGCAGCCTCGCGCGCCGTTCGCAGCAGGGAGGGATTTGGCAGCCATAAAGTGTGCCGCTCAGCCGTTGCTGCACCTGCCCCCGGGCAGGCGCGCGCCCGGCGCGCGTCGCGCTGATGGCCGGGGGCGGCAAGGGGCGCCGAACCGCCGCTTGCTCCGTGCCCGAACGAAAACGGCCGGCCCCATGGGGACCGGCCGTCTGACCCGAAGCGGGGCGGATCAGCTGTCGACTGCGGCGTTGCGACGGGCGGTCAGCTGCACCCGCACCGCCACCTGATGGCCGAGCGAGCTTTCGTTGGCCATGCCGGCGCCGATGCCGAAGGCCATGCGGTCGAGGTTGAGCGCCCCCTCCATCCGCGCGCTGTCGCCGTCGAGCGTCAGGGTGAAGGGCAGTTCGATCTGCACCTCGGCGCCCTTCAGCCGCAGCGGGCCGCGGGCGACATAGCCCTCGGCGGTCTTCTCGATCCGGCCGCTGAAGCTGGCGGTGGGAAAGGCCGCCGCATCGAAGAAATCCGCCCCCATCGCCTGCGCGGTGACCGAGCCCAGGGTCAGCGAGGCGATGGCCACCTTGACCTCGACCTCTCCGGCCGGGCCGGGCCGGTCGGGGGCGTCGAAGCTGATGGCGGCGGTCCAGTCGGCGAAACTGCCGGTCACCGGCTTGCCCATCTGCTGCACGGTGATCGCCAGCGTGCCTTCCTGCACCTGCCAGTCGGAGGCGACCTGCTCCAGCGCGGCGCCCTGCGCGGGTCGGTCGTGCGGGGCGAACAGCCCGCCCAGAGCGCCGACCCCCAGCGCGCCGGCCCAGACCAGCGCCGCCATCCCGGCGGGCAGGGCGCTGCGGTGCGCCACGGGCGGCTGCGGGCCGGGGCCGAAGCCGGGCAGCATCCGCTGCAGGGTGAAGTCGCGGTCGATCAGCAGGTGTTTCAGCGCGCCCGCCACATGCGCCAGCAGCGCCCCCACCAGCACCATCATCAGCAGGTAATGCAGCCCGCCGAACACCTCGGCCACGGCGGGGCTTTTCGGCACGAAGGGCAGCGACTGGCCGAACGGCCAGAGGATCGGCGCAAAGCCGGTGGTGGCGGCGTGGTGGATCCAGCCGGTCAGCGGCACCAGCAGCAGCGAGCCGTAGAGCAGCCAATGCGCCAGATGCGCCAGCGTCGCCTCGGCCCGGTGTTCGGCGTTCAGCAGCCCCGGCCGGCTCTGGCTCAGCGCCCAGAGGATGCGGGCCAGCGCCACGAAGAACACCGCCAGCCCGACGGTCTTGTGCAGTGAGAACAGCAGCGCGGCGCCGGCGATCTCGGTATCGGTGGCGGTGGCGGCCGGATCGCGCAGCTGTTCGGCCAGATCGCTGGCGATCCAGCCCAGCGGCAGCGCGGTGAGGATCAGCAGCGCGGTCAGCCAGTGAAAAATCTTGGTCACCGCGCCATAGCCGCGGTCGGTATCGGTGAGGGGCATCGGGCTCTCCTTGCGGGCTCGCCGCTAACAATATGGCCTGGTCTCCGCGCGACAACGGACAGGAGGGCACAGCAAGGGCGCGCCATTGCACAGAGCCGCGTGGCGGTCTATCTCGGGCGCGAACAAGTCAGGAGGACCGGCATGAGCCGCGCATTCGTTTTTCCCGGTCAGGGGGCGCAAACCATCGGCATGGGCCAGGCGCTGGCCAGCAGCTACCCGGCGGCGAAAGCCGTCTTCGACGAGGTGGACGAGGCCCTGGGAGAACGCCTGAGCGCGCTGATCTGGGAGGGCGATGTCGAGACGCTGACGCTGACGCAGAACGCTCAGCCGGCGCTGATGGCGACCTCGATCGCGGCGCTGCGGGCGCTGCAGGCCGAGGGCGTGGGGATCGGGGCGGCGGCCTTCGTGGCCGGCCATTCGCTGGGCGAATATTCCGCGCTCTGCGCCGCCGGGTCGATCAGCCTGGCCGATACCGCGCGGCTGCTGCGCACCCGCGGTCAGGCGATGCAATCGGCGGTGCCGGTGGGCGAGGGCGCGATGGCGGCGATCCTGGGTCTGGATCTGGAGGCGGTGCGCGCGGTGGCCGAGGCGGCCGCCCAGGGCGAGGTCTGCCAGGCCGCTAATGACAACGATCCGACCCAGGTGGTGGTCTCGGGCACCAAGGCGGCGGTGGAGCGGGCCGCCGTGATCGCCAAGGAGACGGGCGCCAAGCGCGCGCTTATGCTGCCGGTGAGCGCGCCGTTCCACTGCGCGCTGATGCAGCCGGCCGCCGATGCGATGGCCGAGGCGCTGGCGGGCGTCGAGATCAAGGCCCCCGCGGTGCCGCTGATCGCCAATGTGCGCGCCGAGGCGGTCACCGATCCCGACCTGATCCGCGCGCTGCTGGTCGAGCAGGTCACCGGCTCGGTCCGCTGGCGCGAGAGCGTGCAGTATATGGCGGCGCAGGGCGTCACCGAGGCCTGGGAGATCGGCGCCGGCAAGGCGCTGTCGGGGATGATCCGCAAGATCGAGCGCGAGATCGCCTGCAAGGCGGTCGGCACGCCCGAGGACGTGACGGCGGCGGTCGCCAGCCTGGGCTGACCGCCGGCCATTGGGCGCCAAGATTTTTGAAAAATCTTGGCAAAAGTTTTTGAAAACTTTTGGCCGCCGCGGGCGGCAGGGAGATGGACAGATGTTCGATTTGACGGGAAAGACGGCGCTGATCACCGGCGCTTCGGGTGGCATCGGCGGGGCGATCGCCAGGGCGCTGCATGCGGCCGGGGCGACTGTCGGTCTCTCCGGTACCCGCGAGGCGCCGCTGCGCGAGCTGGCCGACGAGCTGGGCGAACGGGTCGTCGTGCTGCCCTGCAACCTGAGCGATCCGGTCGCGGTCGAGGCGCTGCCGAAACAGGCCATCGAGGCGATGGGCAGCGTCGACATCCTGGTCAACAACGCCGGCATCACCCGCGACAACCTGTTCATGCGGATGTCGGACGACGAATGGCAATCGGTGCTGGACGTCAACCTGACCGCCGCGATGAAGCTGAGCAAGGGCGTGCTGCGCGGCATGATGAAGGCGCGCTGGGGCCGCATCGTCAATATCACCTCGATTGTGGGCACCACCGGCAACCCGGGCCAGGGCAATTACGCCGCCGCCAAGGCCGGGCTGGTCGGCATGTCGAAGTCGCTGGCCTATGAGGTGGCGAGCCGGGGAATCACCGTCAACGCGGTGGCGCCGGGCTTCATCGCCACGGCGATGACCGACAAGCTCAACGACGATCAGAAGGCCAAGATCAACGCCCAGATCCCCGCCGGCCGCATGGGCCAGCCCGAGGAGATCGCCGCGGCGGTGCTCTATCTCGCCAGCCCCGAGGCGGCTTATGTGACAGGTGCCACCTTGCATGTGAACGGCGGCATGGCCATGGTGTAAGGCGGGGGGACATCCTGCCCACGCGAAAGCGTTTGCCTCTTCGCCGTACTATGCTATAGGCGGCGCATATTCGAGGCAGCGACCGCGTGCGGTCGGGGTCTGCCTGTAGCCCGGGCCACCGGGGACCAAGCCGCCCGGATCGGGCATAACCAAGAGCCATCCCGACCGGGTTAGGGCAAAACTGGGGCCTGAGGCCTCTATGGAATGAGGAAGAGACATGAGCGACGTCGCAGATCGCGTGAAGAAGATCGTTGTTGAGCATCTGGGTGTTGAAGAAGACAAGGTGACCGAGAATGCGTCGTTCATCGACGATCTGGGCGCCGACAGCCTCGACACCGTCGAGCTGGTCATGGCCTTCGAAGAAGAATTCGGCATCGAGATCCCGGACGACGCCGCCGAGACCATCCAGACCTTCGGCGATGCGGTGAAGTTCATCACCGAAGCTTCCTGATCCCGACCGGATCACCGGATTTCGAACGGCGCTGTCCCCCGGGGCGGCGCCGTTTTCTTTTGGGCGCCGATGCGCGGTTGTCCGCTGCGGGTCGGGCGCGCCCTTTCTCTTGCCCCCAAGCCCCGGCGCGGGGTAAGAGCACTTCTCAAACGGAATGAGGCAAGAGGGCTGTTCATGCGCAGAGTCGTTGTAACCGGGCTGGGATTGGTGACTCCGCTGGCCTGCGGGGTCGAGGAAACCTGGTCGCGGCTGCTGGAAGGGCAGTCCGGTGCCGGTCCGATCACGCGGTTCGATGCGGTGGCGAGCGGGGTCACGACGACCTATGCCTGCGAGGTGCCGCTGGGCGACGGGACCGATGGCACCTTCAATGCCGACGACTGGATGGCGCCGAAGGAACGGCGCAAGGTGGACGATTTCATCCTCTACGGTATCGCCGCTGCCGATATGGCGGTGCGCGACGCCGGCTGGATGCCCGAGGATGAGGAAAGCCGCGAGCGCACCGGCGTGATGATCGGTTCCGGCATCGGCGGGCTGAACTCGATCGCCGAGACCGCGGTGCTGATCAAGGAGCGCGGGCCGCGGCGGGTGTCGCCGTTCTTCATCCCCGGGGCGCTGATCAACCTGATCTCGGGTCAGGTCAGCATCCGCTTCGGCTTCAAGGGGCCGAACCACGCGGTGGTGACCGCCTGTTCGACCGGGGCGCATGCCATCGGCGACGCCAGCCGGCTGATCCGCTATGGCGACGCCGATGTGATGATCGCCGGCGGCGCCGAGGCCGCGATTTCCGAGATCGGCATCGCCGGGTTCAACGCCTGCAAGGCGCTGAGCACCAAATACGGCGACGATCCCAAGGCGGCGAGCCGCCCCTATGACGCCGATCGCGACGGTTTCGTCATGGGCGAGGGCGCCGGCGTGGTGGTGCTGGAGGAATACGAGCACGCCAAGGCGCGCGGCGCCAAGATCTATGCCGAGGTGCTGGGCTATGGGCTGTCGGGCGACGCCTATCACATCACCGCGCCCTCCGAGGATGGCAACGGCGCCGAACGGTCGATGCGGGCGGCGCTGAAGCACGCCGGGCTGGAGCCGGGCGACGTCGATTACATCAACGCGCATGGCACCTCGACCATGGCCGATACCATCGAGCTGGGCGCGGTCGAGCGGCTGCTGGGCAATGCGGCGGCACGGGTCACCATGTCCTCGACCAAGTCGATGACCGGCCACCTGCTGGGTGCTGCCGGCGCGATCGAGGCGATCTTCTCGATCCTGGCGATCCGCGATCAGGTGGCGCCGCCGACCATCAACCTGAACAATCCGGCGGTCGATACGCCGGTCGATCTGGCGCCGAACCAGAAGCGCGAGCGTGAGATCAACGTGGCGCTGTCGAACTCCTTCGGCTTTGGCGGCACCAACGCGAGCGTGCTGTTCGGAAAGCTCGGGTAATGTGGCGCAGCCTCGCATCGAATATGCTGACGGTTCTGGCCGTCATCCTGTTCCTGCTGGCCGGCGTGATTCTGTGGGGCAAGCGGGAATATACCGCTGAGGGCCCGCTGGGTGCCGCAATCTGTCTGCGGGTGGATCGCGGGTCGAACATGACCAAGGTCAGCCGCGATCTGGAGGA
>JBFXGQ010000247.1:0-6967 GCA_050177915.1 Pseudodonghicola sp.
CCGGATCACATGGGCGCCGAACCGGCCCCTGGTGGCCGCCTTGATGCCCAGATCGCGGTATTCGAAGAAGGCACGCAGACCGGCGCCGACAAACGGGCTGTCGTCGGCGTGGCTGATGGTGAAGGCCTGGTTGTTCCAGAGCTGGGTCATGGCGTGCGCTCCCGGTCCCGCGAGGCCCCGCCGGCCGCTGTCGCAGCCGCCGGCGGGGATATGTTCAGCTGGAGAAGATCACGGTCACAACGGAATGTTGTCGTGCTTCTTCCAGGGGTTCTCCAGCTTCTTGTTGCGCAGGCTGGCGAAGGCCCGGGCCACCCGGCGACGGGTCGAATGCGGCATGATCACCTCGTCGATGAAGCCCTTTTCGGCCGCCACGAAGGGGTTGGCGAAGCGGTCCTCGTAATCCTTGGTGCGCTGCGCGATCTTCTCCGGGTCGCCCAGTTCCGAGCGATAGAGGATCTCGGTCGCGCCCTTGGCGCCCATCACCGCGATCTCGGCGGTGGGCCAGGCATAGTTGTAATCGCCGCGCAGGTGCTTCGACGCCATAACGTCATAGGCGCCGCCATAGGCCTTGCGGGTGATCACGGTGACTTTCGGCACGGTGGCCTCGCCATAGGCGAACAGCAGCTTGGCGCCGTGCTTGATGACGCCGCCGTATTCCTGGCTGGTCCCCGGCAGGAAGCCCGGCACGTCGACGAAGGTCAGGATCGGGATCTCGAAACAGTCGCAGAACCGCACGAAGCGCGCCGCCTTGCGGCTGGAGTCGATGTCGAGACAGCCGGCCAGCACCATCGGCTGGTTGGCCACCACGCCCACGGTCTGACCTTCCAGACGGATGAAGCCGGTGATGATGTTCTTGGCGTAATCGGCCTGGATCTCATAGAAATCGCTTTCGTCCGCGACCTTCAGGATCAGCTCCTTCATGTCGTAGGGGGTGTTGGCGTTTTCCGGGATCAGGGTGTCGAGGCTGGCCTCGATCCGGTCGGGGGCGTCGAAGAACGGCCGCACCGGCGGCTTTTCGCGGTTGTTCAGCGGCAGGAAGTCCACCAGGCGGCGAATCTCGGCGAGCGCCTCGACGTCGTTCTCGAAGGCGCCATCGGCAACCGAGCTCTTGCGGGTGTGGGTCGAGGCACCGCCCAGCTCCTCGGCGGTGACCACCTCGTTGGTGACGGTCTTGACCACATCGGGGCCGGTCACGAACATGTAGGAGGTGTCCTTGACCATGAAGATGAAGTCGGTCATCGCCGGCGAATAGACCGCGCCACCGGCGCAGGGGCCCATGATGACCGAGATCTGCGGCACCACGCCCGAGGCCATGATATTGCGCTGGAACACATCGGCATAGCCGGCGAGCGAGGCCACGCCCTCCTGAATCCGGGCGCCGCCCGAATCGTTGATGCCGATCACCGGGGCGCCGTTCTGCACCGCCATGTCCATGATCTTGCAGATCTTCTGCGCGTGGGTCTCGGACAGCGAGCCGCCGAAGACGGTGAAGTCCTGGCTGAAGACATAGACCATGCGGCCGTTGACGGTGCCCCAGCCGGTGACCACCCCGTCGCCCGCCGGGCGGCTGTCCTGCATGCCGAAGTCGGTGCAGCGGTGGGCGACAAACATGTCGAATTCTTCAAAGCTGCCCTCGTCCAGCAGAAGCTCGATCCGCTCGCGCGCCGTCAGCTTGCCGCGGCCGTGCTGCGCGTCGATCCGCTTCTGCCCGCCGCCCAGCCGGGCGGAGGCGCGGCGCTCTTCCAGCTCGGAAAGAATGTCCTTCATGATGCGATCCCCTATAAGATTTCAGCGGACCATATCGCCGCCCGGCGCCGGGCCAAAGCAAAATTCGGCAAATTTGCAAACATGTGAAAATCTGAAGAAGCTAACACGCAAAGTTGCAAACTTTATCAGAGCGACAGCTTCGTTTTGCGCAGGCCCGGGAATTTGATAGACTCGGCCATAGGGCGCGCACCCCTCATCAGCGGCAGAGGTCGACATGCTAAGCAAATCCGAAATCCTGAGCGGAATGCAATTCACGCTCATCCACGATCTGAACCCGATCAACACCACCGGGGCGCCGCGGCTGACCATCACCTATCAATACGCCGGCACCACCGCCCCCGGCGACCTGCCCACCGGCAGCACCTTTACCGGCTGGACCGCCTTCACCGCCGCCGAGAAGACCGCCTTCGAGGCGGCGCTGGCACATATCGAGACCTTTCTGAACGTCGATTTCGTCGAGGTCTCGGGCCAGGACGACCCGGATATGAATGTCGGCAAGGTCACCCTGCCCGGCACCACCGCAGGCTATGGCGGCTACAGCCTGTCCTACAATCCCGCGACCAGCGACATCACCCGCTATGACAGCTATGTGGTCTATGACAACACGCTGGACCTGACCGCCGAGCCCAACCTGCTGCTGCACGAACTGGGCCATGCGCTGGGGCTGAAGCACCCGTTCTCCGATCCCGCCCTGCCCGAGGCCTATGACACCAACAAATACACGGTGATGTCCTATACCGAGAACCCGGACAACGGCGCCTTCAGCGACGCGATGATGCTGTTCGACGTCTACGCCGCGCAGGACACCTGGGGCGCGGTGGGGTTCAACGCCGGCGACACCAGCTATACCGGCGCGCGCACCGCGACGGTGGATGTGGTCTGGGATACCGGCGGGCGCGACATCTTCGACGCCAGCGACCGGCAGGGCGCTGTGGTGCTGAACCTGAAACAGGGCGCCTTCTCCAGCTTCGACACCACCGATGACGTGGCGATCGCCTTCGGCAGCCGGATCGAAAAGGCGACCGGCGGCGCCGGCAACGACCTGATCGTCGGCAACAACGCGCGCAACGTGCTGTCGGGCGGCGCCGGCGACGACGTGATCCGCGCCGGCGGCGGCAACGACATCCTGCGCGGCAATGACGGCGCCGACATCCTGCGCGGCGGCGATGGCGACGACAGCCTGCTGGGTCAGGGCGGCAACGACCGGCTGCTGGGCGAGACCGGCGACGACGTGCTGGAGGGCGGCGCCGGCGACGACATCCTGTCGGGCCACGCCGGCAAGGACCGGCTGACCGGCGGCGCCGGCGACGACACGCTGCGCGGCGGCGCCGGCCGCGACGTGCTGAGCGGCAGGACCGGCGACGACATCCTGTTCGGCCAGGCCGGCGGCGACCGCTTCGTCTTCGGCGTCGGCGGCGACAACGACCGGATCGAGGATTTCGAGGATGACGTCGACACGATCCGCTTTGTCGGCCTCGGCGATGCCGCCACGGTGCTGAGCCACGCGACCCAGATCGGCGCCGACGTGCTGTTCGATTTCGGTAGCGGCGATAGCCTGACTGTTCTAAACATGACGGTGAACGCGTTAAGCGATGACATGATCGCCTGACTTTTTACCGAATGAATTGAAGACGGCACTCCATGGCGAAATTGCAGGAGCCCGCCGGGCCCGGCACGCCCATGGCGAGGCCCCGCACTCCGCCCCATATCGGCACCCTGATCCTGCTGTCCGGCCTGTCGGCGCTGGGGATGAACATCTTCCTGCCCAGCCTGCCGGGCATGGCCGCCTATTTCCAGACCGACTACCGGCTGATGCAGCTTTCGGTGGCGCTCTATCTCGGCGTGAATGCGGTGGTGCAGCTGGTGGTCGGCCCGATCGCCGACAGCATGGGCCGGCGGCCGGTGATCCTGAGCGGGCTGGTGCTGTTCCAGCTGGCCACGCTGGGCTGCATCTTCGCCCCCAGCGCCGAGATCTTCCTGCTGTTCCGCATGTGCCAGGCGGTAGTGGTGGTGGGCATGGTGCTGGGCCGGGCGGCGGTGCGCGACATCTACCCCGGCGACGAGGCCGCCAGCATGATCGGCTATGTCACCATGGGCATGGCCATCGTGCCGATGCTGGGGCCGGTGGCCGGCGGCCTTCTTGACCAGCTGTTCGGCTGGGCGGCGAATTTCTGGCTGCTGTTCGCGCTTGGCGCCGCCACGCTGGCGCTGAGCTATGTCGACTTCGGCGAGACCGGCCAGAAAAGCGGCAAGACGCTGATCGCACAGTTCCGCGAATACCCCGAGCTGCTGCGCTCGCCGCGGTTCTGGGGCTATACGCTGGCCGCCGCCTTCTCCGCCGGCTGCTTCTTTGCCTATCTGGGCGGCGCGCCCTTCGTCGGCACCGAGGTCTACGGTCTCGATCCGGCGATGCTGGGGATGTATTTCGGCGCCCCGGCGCTCGGCTATCTGATCGGCAATTTCATCTCCGGCCGCTTCTCGGTGCGGCTCGGGATCAACCGCATGGTGCTCTGGGGCTGCATGGTCTGCGCCGGCGGGGTGGCGGTGTCGCTGCTGATCATGGCCGCCGGCCTGGGCTCGGCCGAGACGTTTTTCGGGTTCATGAGCCTTGTCGGTCTGGGCAACGGCATGTGCATGCCCAATGCCACCGCCGGCTCGCTATCGGTGCGGCCGCATCTGGCCGCCACCGCCTCGGGGCTCAGCGGCGCCACCATGCTGGGCGGCGGTGCCGGGCTGAGCGCGCTGGCCGGCGCCCTGCTGACGCCCGAGACCGGCGCCTGGCCGCTGCTGGCGATGATGCTGATCACCTCGATCCTGGGCATCGCGGCGATCCTGCTGGTGATCCTGCGCGAACGGCAGCTGGGGCTCTGACCCCTTGCCCCGGCCGGTTTGCAAACCTATCCTTGAAAGAACGCAAATCCGCAAAGACCCGCGAGGTCCCCGGCCATGGCCACCCAGAAACTCTATGCCGGCGCGAAACTGCGCGAGATGCGCACGCGGCTTGGCCTGACGCAGAAGGATTTCGCCACCAAGCTCGGCGTTTCGCTGCCCTATCTGAACCAGATGGAGAACAACAACCGCCCGGTCAGCACCACGGTGGTGCTGTCGCTGGCGCAGGAGTTCGGGCTGGATGTCACCGAGCTGAGCACCGGCGACAGCGAGCGGCTGGTCAGCGACATGCGCGAGGCGCTGGCCGATCCGGTGTTCGCCGATGCCGCGCCGCCGCTGGCCGATCTGCGGCTGACCGCCTCGAACGCGCCGGCGCTGGCGCGGGCGTTTCTGGCGCTGCACCGCAGCTACCGGCAGACCCACGAACGCCTCGCCTCGCTGGACGAGGCGCTGGGGCGCGAGGATGCGCGGCTGCAGGCCAGCCCCTGGGAAGAGGTGCGCGATTTCTTCCACTATTGCGACAATTACATCGACGCGATGGACCGCGCGGCCGAGCATTTCGCCAGCCAGGGCGGCGGGCCGGGCCATATGCGCGAGGCGGCGCTTGCGGCGCTGGAGACCATGGGGGTGCGGGTCGAGCTGGCCGACATCGGCCCGATGCGCCAGTACGAGGCCGAGGCGAAGCTGCTGCGGCTGTCCACCCGCGCGGCGCCGCAGAGCCAGGCGTTCCAGCTGTTGCTGCAACTGGCGCTGCTGCAGCAGGACAAGCTGCTGGAGGCGACGCTGGATTTCGCCCGCTTCCGCAGCGACGAGGCCCGCGCCATCGCCAAGATCGGGCTGGCCAATTACTTCGCCGGCGCCGCGCTGTTGCCCTATGGCGCCTTTCTGGCGGCGGCGCAGGAGACCCGCCACGATCTTGAGCTGCTGGGCGCCCGCTTCGGCGCCTCGATCGAACAGGTGGCGCACCGGCTGTCGACGCTGCAGCGGCCCGGCGCCAAGGGCATCCCCTTCTTCTTCGCCCGGGTCGATCAGGCCGGCACCATCACCAAGCGGCACAGCGCCACCCGGCTGCAATTCGCCCGCTTCGGCGGCGCCTGTCCGCTGTGGAACGTGCACCGCGCGTTCGAGACGCCGGGCCGCTTCCTGCGCCAGCTGGCCGAGACGCCGGACGGGGTGCGCTATATCAACCTCGCCCGCGACGTGTCGAAACCCGGCGGCAGCTTCGGCGCGCCGGTGCGCCGCTATGCCATCGCACTGGGATGCGAGGTGCGCCACGCCGACGCGCTGGTCTATGCCGACACGCTGGACGTGACCAATGCCAACGCCTTCGAGCCGATCGGCATCTCCTGCCGCATCTGCGAGCGCAAGACCTGCCACCAGCGGTCGGTGCCGCCGCTGGAACGGCGGCTGAGCATCGACGCCAACCGCCGCGGCGTGCTGCCCTACGAGGTGAACTGAGGCCCCGGAAAACGCAAAACGCGCGGCCAAGGCCGCGCGTCCGGTGGGTCTGTCGGATGTCGGGCTTACTTGGCCGACAGGATCGCCCAGATCTGATCCTTGAGCGCGGCGCGCTGCTTGCGCATCTCGACCTCGGCCAGCTCTTCGACCGGCTCGACGTTGGTCTCGGCGCGGTGCACCGCGCGGTTGATCTCATGATACTCGTCCGCCAGCTTGGCGAAATGCGTGTCGCTCTGCTTCAGCTCGGCGATCAGCTCGGCCTGTTCGGGGAATTCCTCGGCCAGCTCGTGCGGGGTATGGGTCATCTGTTCGCTCCTTCGAATTTTCGTTGTGCTATACCCTATGGATCGGCGAAGTCCACCACATTGACGCGGATCAAACCGCCCGCCGCCGCGCCGATTTTCGGCGCCTGCGGCCGCTGACCGGATCAGGCGATCCGCCCCTTGCACAGCCCGTCCAGCACCGACAGCGCCTGCCGCGCCGCCTGGGTCGGGCTGAGCCCGGGATCGAGCGCCGCGCGGATATAGAGCCCGTCGATCAGCGCCCCCAGCGTGTCGGCGGCGGCCTCCGGTGCGGCGCAGCGCGGGCGCAGCGCATGGGTCAGGTTCGACCGCAGCCGGCGGTGATAGATCTGCCACAGATGCAGCGCCTGCGGGTTGGTCTGGGCCATGCCGTAAAAGCACATCCAGGCCCCCACCGCCGAGGGGGTGAAGCTGGAGCCGGCGAAACAGGCCCGCACGATGGCCGCGGCGCGGTCGCGCGGCGCCGCGGCGCGCAGCTGGCGCCGCACCTCGGTGCCGAAATCGGACAGGTTGCGCCGCATCGCCGCCTGAAAGAGCTGGTCCTTGCCGCC
>JBFXGQ010000248.1:0-6961 GCA_050177915.1 Pseudodonghicola sp.
TGCTCTTCCGATCTTACCTCCTTGGCTTCGCCGCTCGCGCCGGGGGCAGGCCGAGGGTGATACCGGGAAAAAACCAAATTATCCGTGTTTATTCAATCGGCCATCACCATTATCTAGTAAAGGGAACCGCACTCAAAGGTACATATCGTTCCCGCCATGGCGAAAATCGCGTATATCCTGCTGTGTCACAAGGACCCTGACGCGATCGTCACGCAGGCCGAGCGGATGACCGCGACCGGCGACTATGTCTCGATCCACTTCGACGCCAGCGCGCCGCTGGCGGCGTTCCGGCAGATCCGCAACGCGCTGGCGGACAATCCCAATGTCACCTTCGCCCGCCCCCGAATCCGCTGCGGCTGGGGCGAGTGGTCGCTGGTGCAGGCCACGCTGAACGCGGTCGAGGCGGCGGTGAGGGCCTTTCCCCGCGCCACCCATTTCTACATGCTCTCGGGCGATTGCATGCCGATCAAGACGGCGGAATATGCCCATCGGTTCCTCGACAGCCGCGATGTCGACTTCATCGAAAGCTTCGATTTCTTCGACAGCGACTGGATCAAGACCGGCATCAAGGAAGACCGGCTGATCTATCGCCATTTCCTGAATGAACGAAAGCACAAGTGGCTGTTCTATGCCGGACTCAAGCTGCAGCGCAAACTGGGGCTGAAGCGCGCGATTCCGCATGATCTGCAGATCCAGATCGGCAGCCAATGGTGGTGCCTGCGGCGGCGCACCATCGAATGGATCCTGGATTTCACCCGCCAGCGCCGCGACGCGATGCGGTTTTTCCGCACCACCTGGATCCCGGACGAGACGTTTTTCCAGACCCTGGTGCGCCATCTGGTCCCCGAGAACGAGATCGAGAGCCGCACGCTGACCTTCCTGATGTTCTCGGACTACGGCATGCCGGTCACCTTCTACAACGACCACTACGACCTGCTGCTGGCGCAGGACTTCCTGTTCGCCCGCAAGATCAGCCCCGAGGCGGTCGAGCTGAAGAGCCGGCTGGGCCGTCTCTATGCCGCGCAAGATGTCGAGTTCCGCATCTCGAACGAGGGGCGCAGCCTCTATCGGTTCCTGACCGGGCGCGGCCGCATCGGACGCCGGTTCGGCATGCGGTTCTGGGAGACCGAAAGCTCGCTCGGCCGCGAGCGGGAGCTGATGATTCTGGTCTGCAAGAAATGGCATGTGGCCAAGCGACTGCTGGGCCAGATCCGGTCGCTGACCAACCTGCCGGCGATCGAATACCTGTTCAACGAGGCCGATACGCCGCTGCCGGATCTGGGCGGCATCCAGACCACGGTGGAAAAACGCACCCGCCACCGCCGCGCGCTGATGCGGATGCTGTTCGACTATTACGAGACCGACCGGCTGATCGTCTGCATGGACCCCGGCGCGCTGGACCTGATGCAGGATTTCGCCTCGGACCGCTCGGCCACCCGGATCCTGGAAATCGACTGCCAGTTCAGCGACGAGTACCTGATCGGCCACGCCCATCGGGTCGGGCTGGCCGGCGCGCAGACCAGCCAGGCCACGCTGGAGCGGCTGCTGCCCACCATCCGCAACGATCTGGTCTACGAGACCGACCGCATCCGCGATGCGGGCTTTGCCCATTACGACCGGATCAGCGAAACCGCCCCGCCGGAGGAAAACGCCGCCAAGATCGCGGCGTTCCTGAGCATCTCCGGCGATCAGGCGCTGGGACTGGCGCGCAGTCCGCATCTGTTCGCCGACTGATCGCCGCCGACCGGCGGCCGGGCAGAGCTCAGCGCCCGCGCCAGCTGTCGATCCAGCGGCGGAACCGGCCACGCCCCTCGGACAGCCGCTCGCCGGCGATGTCCAGATTGTCCTCGAAATCCTCGATCAGCGGGTCGATCCGCCGCCGGCGGAACCGGCGCCAGCGCACCCAGATCGCATAGACCGCCGCCGCCAGCAGGGTCAGGAAGATGATGTTGAACCAGGGGATCAGGCGCACGTCCGGCCCCGCGACCGGGGTGATCCTCACCGCGTTGGGAAAGATCGACAGGAATTCGTTGCGCCAGCCGTAGTGCCGGATCGCCACCCATTTCGGCGCCTCGGCGGTGGATTTCAGATCCGCCGCCTCGGCCTGGAGGTTCGAGCTGTTGACCTTGAAATAGGGCGGCCAGGACCAGCCGGTGTCCTCGTTGCGATAGACCATCACCTTGCCGCCCGCCTGCCGGGTCTGGATGAAGAACACGTCGCGGTTCGCGGTGGTCGGATCGCTGCCGACATCGTGCTGCGCCCAGAACCAGCTGTTCTCGCCCGGGTCGATCCGCTTCTCGTAGGTATCGGTGATCCGGGCGATATCGTTCTGCGGCAGCGTGTAGTGGAAGAAGGCCGCGACCAGGGTCCAGAAGCTCAGGATGATCGCCCATTTGACATAGACCATTACGACGTCCTCACATGAAATTGGTGACATAGACGATGACCGCGATCACGGTCAGCGGCACGATATAGACCCCCAGGATCAGCTTGCGGCGGAGCGAGTGGTCATAGCGTTCCAGCCCGCGCCGGATGAAGGTGTCGCGGTCCACGGTCAGCACGTCCTTGCTGTCCCAGCGCTCGGCCAGCTTGCGGCGGCGGACGCTGCGCGAATAGATCGAGACAGCGATATAGACCACCGTCAGCACGACCAGCAGCGGCACCAGGAATCGCAGCATCACCAGCATCTTACGGTCTCCTTACCGCGCCCCAGGGTCCGACCCGGCGGATCAGATCCTCATCCGGGGCCGGCGGCACGGCGTCGGACATGTCGGGTTCATGCCCGTAGAGCGCCGCCCGCGCCCCGGCCTTGTCCACCTGATACTCGCGGGCGAGGAAATCGGCAACATAGGCCTTCTTGGTCTCGGGCCAGGTGGCATAGAGCCGGTAGAACAGCTCCTTGTGGCAGATGAACAGCTGGCGGATGTCCAGCGGCGTCAGCTCGGCCAGCAGCATGTTGACCAGATCGCGCTGCGGCGTGTCGGCGGCGCGCAGGGTGTAGAAATAGGCCGGGTCCGCCGAGGTGACGCGCGGCCAGTCGGCATCCGAGGCCGCCCAGCTGAGCAGATGCGCCAGCCCGTGGTATTCGGCCGGCAGCATGTCGGCATTGGTCCGCGCCAGCCGGCGCATGTCGGCGCGGTCGAGGTTCGCCAGATCCAGCCCGGCCCCCGCCGCGGCGTCGATGACGATGAAATCCATCTTCTGCTGCAGGATCGCGGCGGCATCCAGCCCGCGGGCGCGCAGGATCGGCTCGACCAGCCCGTTGGCGTCGAGAAACCGCGCGATGCGGTTGCGCTGGGTCAGCCCGATTACCTCATCCACCGGCAGATCGCCCAGCGTGGCGGGGTCGCGGCTGGCGATGACCACCGCGGGCTCGGTCTCCTGAAACAGGTAGAGCCCGCCGAAATGCGCGGTCCAGAAGTCGCGCTGTTCGTATTCGGCGGTGCTGAGGCGCACCGGATTGCGGGTCAGATCGCCGGATTTCTGCGCCAGCCCGATCATCTCGGCGATCAGCACATCGTCGAACCAGGCGTCCTCATCGCCGCGGAACCGCTCGACCAGCCGGGCCAGATGGTCGGCGTGGCGCAACGTGCCGGTGGTGGTGTCGGCCTCGATCACCACGCGGCGGATGTCGAACAGCCGGCGCGGGTCGGAGACGTCGATCACCGAATTCACCAGCTCGCCCGCCACCGCGTCGGTGGCGGTCAGGGCGAAGAGCTGGGGTTCGTTATCCTCGATGAACGCGCGCAGGATCTCGCGGCTGGTGGAGAATTTGGCGTTGAGCAGCGGGCAGCGTTTCTGCTCGGTGCTGAGCAGGATGAACTGCCGGTTCACCCCGCCCTGGTTGAGATAGAGCTGATCGCCCAGCTCGTCGCCCACCTCCGGGCTGTAGCCGGACAGATCGACATGGAAATCGCCCAGCGCGGTGCGCTTGCCGGTCAAATGCTCCAACGCCCGGTTATAGCGGTCGATCAGCGCCGGGCTGTCGACCGGGAAGAGGTTGCCGAACATCAGGCCCTTTTCGATCAGGCGCTTCATGAACGTGTCTCCCGCTGGCAGAAAAGAAATGAGCGGCGCGCCCGACCCGCCCCCGTTTTGCCGAAGGCAAACCTGCGGTTTGACGGCGGACGCGTCCCGCACCCACCCTCGGGCCGGGCGCGCCGCGGCGTTGCCGCGGATAGTTCGTTTTCCAATGTACCGTTCATTCTTCCAGGCGCGTCTTCCAGACAACCGCAGAACTCAGCTATCGATATTTCGCATTTCCGAAACAGCTTCTCTACAGCCGACAAAACGCCCTGCTGTTCCACTTTCATGCGCTCTCCTTTCCGTCCCGAAAAGCAAGCATTGCAGCGGGAACTGCGAGGAGGCTCAATAGAACCATCTGATATTTCATGTAGTTCAGGAATTCAGGGAGCGTCGCGGTGCCGTCCAGTGTATCCAATTCGGCCGCGAACCACTTGGCCAACACAAAGCTGACCCCAACCAGAACCGCCAAAGTTTCGCCCAAGGCCCGGATCAGGAATTTCCACCGCCGTCGGCCCGTCGCCTGCGGTCTAGCCCCCAGTTTTCGGCATCGCCGCCCAATGGGCACCGCCAGAACGCCTCCCAGGAATAAAGGAAGAAAAAGAGCTATCAGACCGATCACCCCTTCCCCTCCAGATAGCGCCGCTTGGCCTCCTCCTGCCGGCGGAAGTCGCGCACCATGCCGTCGATCGCCACCTCGTCCGACTTGTCGGCATAGCGGAATTCGCTGTCGGCGTAGCGGTTGATCTCCTGCAGCACCATCTCGGGCGTCACCGGCACCCGCAGATCCTCGATCATCGCGCATTTGGTGTCGTAGTCGCGGAACAGGAACAGATCGGGGTTCTCCATCCATTCATCCGGCAGTTCGAAATCCATCGCCCGGACCTTGACCGCGTCGGTGATGTTCTTGATCGCCCGGCCGGTGAACCGCGCGTCGGCCTGCTGGATCGCCTTCAGGTAAGTGCCCAGCTTGGCGAGGGTGTCCAGATCGCCGATCTGCCCCCGGACCCGGTCGAAGACCCTGAGCAGCCCCTCCTCATGCGGGCGCGCATGGCTTTCGAAACTGGCCGCCACCGCGCGCTGGATCTGCTGCGCGGCGAACAACTCGTGATCGCCCAGCGGGATGTCGTGCCGCTTGCCCATCAGCAGGGCGAGGATGTCGATGTAATCCTCGCGTGTCTGCGGCCCGTCGACCAGGAAACGGGCGCCGGCGCGCTGGCGCAGGGCGTCGTCCACGTTCTCCGGGTAGTTGGAGAACATTCCGAAGGTGCAATTGCCCCGCACCACCGTATTCGCGCCGGCAAAGGCCTCCATGAACACCGCCGTCACCTCCTGCTGCCCGGCGGAGGACTGGCGGTCGCCGCGCCTGCCGGCGATCTGGTCGATATCGTCGATGGTGCCGAAGCCGATCACGCCGGGGTCCAGCACGGTCTGCACGAAGGCCTTGGCGTTCTGCCCCGACTTGCCCTGATAGCTGTCGATATTGTCGATGCCGAAGTTCTGATAGCGGAACGGATAGCCGGCATTGCGGCAATAGTCGTCGATCAGCCCGGCCATCATCTGGATCAGCGTGGTCTTGCCGGTGCCCGGCTTGCCGTCGCCCATGAAGGTGAAGATGAAGCCGCCCAGCTCGGCAAACGGATTGAGCCGGCGGTCGAAGTCATAGGCCATCAGCATCTTGGCCAGCCGCATCGCTTGGTATTTGGCGATATGGTTGCCCACCACCTCATGCGGTTTCTTGAACGCCATGGTGAGCGTGGTGGATTTCGCCTTGGTCGCCGGGGTGAAGCCGCGGAGGGTCAGATCGTCCGCCTCCACCCGCCAGACCGCGCCGGTGAAGGCGCCGAGATGCGGCGCGCTCTGGGCGCGCAGGGCGGTCTTTTCCATCAGCTGTTCGGCATAGGCGCCGACGGTGGCCAGCAGCCGGGCGTCGTCGCCGGCATGGGTGGCCAGCACCTGATCCAGCTCCCACAGCGCGCCATGCAGCGCCAGCTGGCCGTTGTCGGTCAGCACCTCCTGCGCCTCGCCGACCTCGACGGTGACATCGGCGGCATGCGGCGACAGCAGGAAGGCGGTGGCATTGGCGAAGACATGCAGCGCGATCAGCGCCTCGGCCGCCAGCAACTCGGAAAACTCCGCCCGGCGGGCAGCGGGCAGATGACCGGCCAGATTGGCGCGCTTGAGCTCGGCCAGCGGCGTCGCCTCGCCATAGGTCTCGGCCAGCGCCAGCGCAATCGCCAGCCCCCGGCGCAGCGCGGTCATCACCACGGCCTGGCTCGGCGAGGTGATGATGTCGCCATCGTCCGCCGCCGCGATCCGCGCCAGCAGGTGCACCCCCTCGGGCCGTGCCGTGCTGCGGGTCACCAGCCCCGGCGTGGTGGTGCGGAACTGCCGCCGCGCGCCGATCCCGGGCGAACGGTCCGCCCCCGGCGCCGGCGCCGCGGCGCGGGCGATGCGCGGGGCGTGGTCGATCCCCTCCAGCATTGCGCCGGCGGCCGGGTAATGCTTGCGGATATCCGCCTCGCGCAGTTCCATCTGATCGCTTGTCAGGCTCATGCCGCCCTCATTCCTCGATGTCCCGCCGCGCCGGAGATCCCGGCGGCCGGGCGCTTCAGTATCTCAACACCTGGCCGGTATCGCTCACCACGAATTTGCGCACATCGGCGAAGCCCGGCGGGTTGCGTTCGGCCAGCACCTGGAACGGCCGCTGCGGCAGGATCAGGCTACGTGCGGTGCGGGTGGCGCCGGTCTCGGCCCCGCGCCCGCCCAGCGGATCGAGAGTGAAGACCTCGCGCTCGACCCGGCCGAACCAGCCCGCGCGTTCCTCGACCACCCGTGCGCTCTCCAGCTCCTCCACGGTCCTGGCCAGTGCCCAGTCCTGCCCGGCCGGGGCGCGGGCCTGCTCCAGCACCTCGCGCAGCGGGCCGCTCTGTTCGGT
>JBFXGQ010000249.1:0-6955 GCA_050177915.1 Pseudodonghicola sp.
CGGCGGTCGGCGCCGGCGGGACGCGGACACCGACGTCACAGGCAGCGGTCAGCAGTAGAACCGCCAGCAATAGCATGCGGCGCATCGGCGGGCCTTTCCCTTGTTCGAACCGGGGCCGACTTTAGCACGCCGGGACCGGCCCGCCAGCCCCCCCCCCCCCGCCAGCCCTCCTGCCACCCCCTTCGCGGCACTTGCATTGACGCGCGCGCGGCGGCACTCTGGCCCCATGTTTACCATCGAGCACGACTTCGACGCCACCGTCATCACCCTCATCGACGAGGGGGAGCTTCCGCTGCAGGAAGATGTGACCATCAATGCCTTCGCCGAATGCGTGACGGTCGAACAGCTCGACCCGCGCACCGACCGGGTGCAGGTGATCACCTTCTCGCCCGAACAGCTGCGCGATCTCGCCGCCGCGCTGGATCTGCCCGAAGGGGTCTATCAACTGCGCGAGGTGCCGGAGGACCGCGGCAAATAGGTCCGCCGGTCAGCCCAGAAAGACGAACACCTTGTCCCGCGCGGTCTGGCCGCGCCGGATCTCCAGCCGCGAGGGTGCCACGCCCATCGCCGCCGCCAGCAGCGCCTGCACCGCGGCATTGGCCTTGCCGTTCTCGGGCGCCACGGTGACCGTGGCGCGCAGGCTGTCGCCGTCGCGCGTCAGGCTGGTGCGCGCCGCCTTGGGGGTCACGCGCAGGGCGATCTCGGCCCCCGGCCGGGCAAGGTCGGAGAGGTCGGGCAGATCGCGGATCTTGGGTTTCTTGGCCATGGCGGCATATTGCGCCGCTTCGCCGGCGGCTGCCACCGCTTTCCGAAGCGATTTCAAACCGGGCCGCTCAGAACTCCTGCCCGCGCGGGCCGCGGTAATAGTCGCTCCGGGCGCTGCGCTCGGCCGGGGTGCGTCCCGGCGGCGGTGGCGCGGCGACGAAATCGCCCTGCCCCAAGGCGGGATCGGCAACGGGTGCGACCGGGGCGACCGGGGCGGCGCGATCGACCGGCAGGCAGGCGGCAAGCAGCCCCGCCGCGCAGATCGTAACAACAAACTGGTATCGCATGGGCCCTCCGCCGAAAACGCCACCCCGGTCGCCCCCCGAGTCTATCAGCCGGCCGGGCGGCCCGCCCTGCACATTCCCGTGACCGCGGCCGAGTTTTGCCCTTGAAACTCGGCCCGCCCGACCTGAGATTGGGACCGAGAAATGTAAACAGGTTTCACATATGCCCGATCCCAATCCCGCCGCGCTGGAGTTCCTGCTGACCCGCCGGTCGCGCCCGGCCAAGACCCTGACCGCCCCCGCGCCGATGCGGGAGCAGCTGGAGCCGATCCTGCGCGCCGCCGCCCGCAGCCCCGATCACGGCAAGCTTGAGCCCTGGCGGTTCATCGTGCTGACCGCCGGCGCCATGCCGCGCCTGGCCGATCTGGCCGAGGCCCGCGGCCGCGCGCTCGGCAAGGCGGAGGCGGATATCGCCAAGGGTCGCAGCCAGTTCGATCAGGGGCTGCTGGCGGTGGCGGTGATCGAGGTGCAGAAACCCTCGGACAAGATCCCGGCCATCGAACAGACCTATTCCGCCGGCGCCGTCTGCCTGGCGCTGCTGAACGCGGCGCTGGCCGCCGGCTGGGGCGCCAACTGGCTGACCGGCTGGGTGTCGCATGACCGGACCTTCTGCGCCGAGGGGCTGGGGCTTGCCGAAAACGAACGTATCGCCGGGCTTATCCACATCGCCACCGAAACCAGCGCGCCGCCGGACCGGCCGCGGCCGGATCTGGACGTCCTCACCGAGTGGGTCGAGCGGTGATCTTCCAGTCCTTCCTCCTGGCGCTGCGCCAGATCGGCGATCCGCGCTTTCGCAAGGTGCTGTTCCTCGGCGTCGGGCTGACCTTCGCGCTGCTGATCGGCGCCTATGCGGTGATCCTGTGGCTGATCAACGCGCTGGTCGGCGATCAGACCACCCTGCCCCTTCTGGGCGAGGTCCGCTGGCTCAACGATCTGCTCAGCGTCTCCTCCTTCCTCCTGATGATGGTGCTGTCGGTCTTCCTGATGGTGCCGGTGGCCTCAGCGATCACCTCGATGTTCCTCGACGAGGTGGCGCAGGCGGTGGAGGACAAGCATTACCCCGGCCTGCCGCCGGTGCCGGGGGTGTCGTTCTGGGACGGGCTGCGCGACACCGTCAACTTTCTCGGCGTGCTGATCGGGGCCAATATCCTGGCCTTCATCCTCTATGCGCTGCTGCCGCCGGCCTCGGTCTTCATCTTCTGGGCGCTGAACGGCTTTCTGCTGGGGCGGGAGTATTTCACCCTGGCGGCAATGCGGCGCGTCGGCCGTGCCGGAGCGAAAGAGCTGCGGGCGCGCTATGCCGGCACCATCTGGCTGGCGGGGACGCTGATGGCGATCCCGCTGTCGGTGCCGCTGTTGAACCTGGTGATCCCGATCCTGGGGGCGGCCACCTTCACCCATATCTATCACCAGCTGGCGCGGCGCGGCTGAGCCGGCCGACACACCAGACCGGAAAAACGAAAACGGCGGCGCCCCTCGCGGGGCGCCGCCGTTTTTCATCGCCACAGATCTGTCGCCCTCAGCTCACTTGCTGACCGGCGGCAGCCGGTGCATCCAGTCGATGTCGCGCACCGTGATCAGCCCCGACAGGATGATCCAGGCGATCACCGCCCAGAGCACGCAGGCCACCAGGGTGGTGATCCAGGCCTTTTTCTTCAGATGGTGATGCTCGGGCGCGCCGGCGTGGGTGCCCGGCACCACCTCGCCCATGTCGCCCTGGGTCTTCAACCGGATCGGAATCACGATGAAGAAGGTCATGAACCAGATGACCGCGTAAAGCACGATGGCGGATGTGATCGACATGGGGGCCTCCCTCGGGGCGTTGGGGACCCGTCGCCGGGTCCGCTGCCGGAAATCTAGCTCAGACCTGCTCCAGCTCCACCAGACAGCCGTTGAAATCCTTCGGATGCAGGAACAGCACCGGCTTGCCATGGGCGCCGATCTTGGGCTCGCCATTGCCCAGAACGCGGGCGCCGGTGGCCTTCAGATGATCGCGCGCGGCGATGATGTCGTCGACCTCGTAGCAGACATGGTGGATGCCGCCCGAGGGGTTCTTTTCCAGAAAGCCCTTGATCGGACTGTTGTCGCCCAGCGGGTAGAGCAGTTCGATCTTGGTGTTCGGCAGTTCGATGAACACCACGGTGACGCCGTGGTCGGGTTCGTCCTGCGGGGTGCCGACCTTGGCGCCCAGCGCGGTGCGATATTGTTCCGACGCCGCCTCCAGATCCGGGACGGCGATGGCGACATGGTTCAGACGGCCGATCATGGCGGGTCTCCTCGATCCTGAATTTTCACGGGTTATGGGGCCTTGGCCCGGCAAGGGCAAGTGGCGCAGGGTCGCGGGGCGGCGTTAACGCCCTCTTAGTCCTCTCGCCCTAGCTTTTCCGCGACGCCGAAGGGGGGCCAGTCATGGACGACACAGATCCGTTCGCCCTGTCGGGGCCTCGCGGCACGGGCCGGCGGCCCCTGCTCGGGCTGACCGTCCTCGTGGTCGAGGACAGCCATTTCGCCGCCGAGGCGCTGCGCATGCTGTGCCTGCGCAGCGGTGCCCGCATCCGTCGCGCCGATTGCCTGCGCTCGGCGCGCTATCACCTGCAGGTCTATCGCCCGGCGGTGCTGATCGTCGATCAGGGGCTGCCCGACGGCTCCGGCCTCGATTTGATCGAGGAGATGGCCGCGGCGCGGCCGCGAATCGCCGTCATCCTGGGCCTCTCGGGCGACAGTTTCGCCGAGGATATGGCCATCGCCGCCGGCGCCGACGGCTTTCTGCCGAAGCCGGTCACCTCGCTCTCCGCCTTCCAGCGCGAGATCCTGCGGCGGCTGCCGCCCGATCTGCTTTCGGCCCCGCCCGGGCCGATCGAGGACGAGATCATCCACCCCGACCCGATCGCCTTCCGCGACGACATGGCCCATGTCGCCGATGTGCTGAGCGAGGAGAGCGAGGGGCGGGTGCTGGACTACGTGGCGCAATTCCTGCGCGGCGTCGCCCGCAGCGCCAACGACAGCGCCCTGGCCGAGGCGGCGGAGCGGCTGGCGCGGGCGCGCGCCGCGGGCCGGCCGGTGGCCTCGATCACCGCGGTGATCGCCGGGCTGGTGCAGCAGCGGCTGCGCGACAACCGCGCGATCTGAGATCCCCGCCAACGATCCCCGCCAGCCCCGCCCATCACAACGTCGGATCGGCGCTGACCCGCACCAGCCGGGTCAGATCGCTGAGCCGTTCGATCTGCCGCCCGTCCGCGTCGAAATTCTCCGGCGCCAGCCAGACGCCGAAGGCCTCGCGCAGCGCCGGCCAGTCCTGGTCGGTGACCGCGAACCAGGCAGTGTCGCGGTTGCGGCCCTTGATCACCATATGCTGGCGAAAGACGCCTTCGAAGCTGAAGCCCAGCCGCTGCGCCGCCCGGCGCGACGGCGCGTTGAGCGCATCGCATTTCCATTCGTAGCGGCGATAGCCCGCGTCGAAGGCCCAGCCCATCATCAGCGCCATCGCCTCGGTGGCGGCGCGGCTGCGCTGCAGGCCGGGGCCGAAGTTGATGTTGCCGACCTCGATCGAGCCCGCCTGCGGGGTGATGCGCAGGAAACTGGCCACCCCGCCGCAGTCGCCGGTCTCAAGATCGCGGATGGCGTAGAACAGCGGATCGGTCCCGGCCTCGGCCTCGCGCACCCAGCGGTGATATTGCGCGGCGGAGTGGAACGGTCCGTAGGCCATATAGTCCCACAGCCAGTCGTGCCCCTCGTAGGCGCCGAACAGCACCGCCGCATGGGCATCGGCCGACAGCGGCTCCAGCCGGGCATAGCGCCCCTCCAGCACCGCGCCCGAGGGGGCGGGCGGCGGGGTCCAGTGCGGCACGGGCAGGCCCAGCGGGCGGGAACGATCTGCGGTCATTGGCCGAGCCTAGAGCGGCCCCGGGGGCGCGGCAAGACGGCTCACAGCAGCAGCCCGGGATCGGTGCCCATGTCGAGCCCGGGGAACACCGCGCCCTCCAGCACGCCGCGGTCCAGGCCGGAGACGCCGCGCAGGATCCAGGCGGCGGCGGCGCGCACGTCGCCGGTCGGCATCAGGTCGCGCCGCTGGTAGAGATCGGCCTCTGCCAGCCCCGGCCAGCGGCCGTAGACCCGGCCACCGCGCAGCGCGCCGCCGGCCAGGACCATCACCCCGCCGGTGCCGTGGTCGGTGCCATTGGTGCCGTTCAGCTGCGCGGTGCGGCCGAATTCGGTCATCGCCACCAGCGCGGTCTTGCCCCAGACCTCGGGCCCCAGCCGGTCGTGCAGGGTGCCGATGGTCTGCGCCAGACTCTCCAGCGCCGGACGCAGGGTGCGGCTCTGGTTGCTGTGGGTGTCCCAGCCGTTGATCGAGAAGGAGACCAGCCGGGTGTCGCCGCGCATCCGCTCGGCGGCGTATTCGGCGATCTGCACCGCGCCGTCGCGGCGGCCGCCGGCGGTGGGCATCGCTCTCTGCCCGGCCATCGGCCCTGCCCCCGTCTCTTCCATCTCCTGCTGCATCCCGGCGCCCGACAGCATCAGCGCCTCGGCCAGCGCCGGGTGAAACAGCGGATCGTCCTGCATCACCATGTCGAGCAGCCGCATCGCCTGCGGGCTGAGCGCCAGATCGGCGTCGGGCGCCCAGTCCGCCACCGGCGCCGACCCCGCCAGAACCTTCATCTCGCCATGCCCCAGCGCGAAGGCTGTCTGCGCCTCGACCCCCGGCAGGTGTTGCAGCACCCGGTTCAGCCAGCCGTCGCGGGCGCTGCCCAGCGTGGCGGTGCCGGCCTCCAGCAGATCCTGGCCGTCGAAATGGCTACGCTTGTCGCGATAGGGGGTGGAGACCGCGTGCATGAACCCCAGCTCGCCCCTCTGCCAGAGCGGCAGTAGCGGCGCCAGCGCCGGGTGCAGCGCGAAATATCCGTCGAGATCGGCCGAGCCGGCCGCCGGCCCGCCGGTCAGCGCGCCGCGCAGCGCGGCATATTCCGGCGCGCCATAGGGTTGCACCACATCGAGCCCGTCCATGCCGCCGCGCAGGATGATCACCACCAGCCGGGTGTCCCAGGGGGCGGCGGCAAAGCTGACCGGGGTCCACAGCGGGCTGGCCGCCAGCGAACAGCCCAGGATCGCGCTGCGGGTCAGGAAGGCACGGCGGGAAAGCGCATCGGTCATCGGGACCTCCTATCGGCGCTGGAAGGCGGGCGAGGCGAGCACGAGGCCCACCGCATCGGCCCGGGTTTCGGCGGCGCGGGCGGCGAAGCGGACCGGCTCGGGCGCCGTCGGGCCCAGCGCGTCGGTGACGAACTGGCGCGGGTCGGGCAGTTCGCTGCACAGCCGGCGCGGCGCCGCCATCGCCCAACGCACCCGGGCCGACAGCCCCTGCGGGGTGACCCAGGCGGCGTCCTCCTCGGGCCAGCCGTTGGGGCCGTTCGGCCGCTGCCAGCCCTGCCCCATCTGCCGCAGCGGCGTCATCACCAGCGCATTGAGCCGGCGCGCCGGCATCTGGCCCAGCACCTCGGGCGCGACCGCCAGCGCGCGGCAGGCGGAGGCGAGGAAATCGAACCCCGGCTTGACGTTGCCCGCCGCTCCGTCCCAGGCGGCGGGGTGTTCCAGCAGCGCCGCATAGACCGCACGCAGATCGCCGCCGGTGGCGGCATAGCGGCCGGCGATATGATCGACCAGCGCCGGATCCGGCGTGTCGGAGACGAAATGCACCGCCAGCTTCCACGCGATATGGCGCGCCGTGGCGGGGTGCAGCGCCAGATCCTGCAACGCCTGCCCGATCGCCTCCAGCCGCGCCGGATCGCCGCCAGAGCGGCGGCCCAGCACGGTTTCCGCCCCCGGCTCGGCCCGGCCCGGGCGAAACTCGAACTGCCCCTCGGGGCCGATGCCCATGCCGGGGAAAAGCGCGGCCAGCTGGCGCACGG
>JBFXGQ010000250.1:0-6926 GCA_050177915.1 Pseudodonghicola sp.
ATCGACGATGTTCTGCACCGGCTATCAGAACATCGTCGATGCGATCATGCAGGTGGCCCGCGACGGCGCGGCGCCGGCAGGGGGGGAGCCGCAGTGAACCTGCCCGGTTTCGATTACGCCTGCCCGGCGACGCTGGACGAGGCGCTGACGCTGCTGGACGCCGATCCCGAGGCGCGGGCGCTGGCTGGGGGCCAGACCCTGATCCCGACCCTGAAACAGCGGCTGACCCGGCCGTCGATGCTGGTCGATCTCCGCCGCATCCCCGAACTGCGCGGGATCGAGGTCAGCGCCAGCCATGTCACCATCGGGGCGATGACGCGCCACGCCGAGACCGCCGCGCATGCGGGGCTGCGGGCGGCCATCCCGGCGCTGTCGCATCTGGCCGGCGGCATCGCGCATCCGCAGGTGCGCCACATGGGCAGCATGGGCGGCTCGGTTGCCAACAACGATCCGGCGGCGGATTACCCGGCCGCGGTTCTCGGCCTCGGCGCGGTGATCGAGACGACGCGCCGCAAGATCCCGGCGGATGCCTTCTTCCTCGGCCTGTTCGAGACCGCGCTGGAGCCGGGCGAGCTGGTGCTGCGGTTCCGCTATCCGATCCCGCGCCGCGCCGGCTATCACAAGATCGCCAGTCAGGCCTCGGGCTATGTGACCACCGGCTGCTTCATTGCCGACACCGGCACCGGCATCCGCGTCGCGGTGAACGGGGCGGGCCCCTGCGCCTTTCGCCAGCGCGATTTCGAGGCGGCACTGACGGCGGCGTTCGCGCCCGCGGCGCTGGCGGGGCTGGTGCAGCCCGCTGCCGGGCTCAACAGCGACATGCATGCCAGCGCCGACTATCGCGCGCATCTCGTCGGGGTGGCGGCGCGCCGCGCGCTCGACATGGCGCTCAGACAAGCTGAAACGGAGAAGACCGCATGAAACTGATGTCCTATGTCACCCCCACGCGGGCCAGCTTCGGCGTGGTCGAGGGGGACCGGGTGTTCGACCTGGGCGCGCGTCTCGGCGGCGATCTGAAATCGCTGCTGCGCGGTGGCGGGGCGGAGCGCGCCGCGGCCGCCCTGCGCGGCGCCGAGGCTGATTTCAATGTCAGTGATCTCGGCTTTCTGCCGGTGATCCCCAATCCGGGCAAGATCATCTGCGTCGGCCTGAACTATCTCGAACACCGGCTGGAGGGCAATCACGCCGCCGAGGCGGCCGCGCCCGCGCTGTTCACCCGCACGCCGGAATCCCAGACCGGGCATCTGCGCCCGCTGCTCTGCCCGCGCGAAAGCGACCAGTTCGATTTCGAGGCCGAGATGGCGGTGGTGATCGGGCGTGCCGGCCGCCGCATTCCGCGCGACCGCGCGCTGGCGCATGTGGCCGGCATCAGCTGCTACAACGACGGCTCGGTGCGGGACTGGCAGCTGGCCACCAATCAGTGGACGCCGGGCAAGAACTTTCCCGCGACCGGCGCCTTCGGCCCCTGGATGGCCACCGCCGACGAGATCGCCCCGGACGCCGAGCTGCGGCTGAGTTGCCGGCTGAACGGCGAGGTGATGCAGGAGGCGATGACCAGCATGATGATGTTCGATCTGCCGCGGCTGATCGCGCATATCTCCACCTTCTGCACGCTGGAGCCCGGCGACGTCATCGTCTCGGGCACGCCGGGCGGCGTCGGGCTGCGGCGCGATCCGCAGGTCTGGATGAAGCCGGGCGACGTGGTGGAGGTCGAGCTGCAGGGCGTCGGCATCCTGCGCAACACCATCGCGAAGGAGGCCGCATGATGCCGCTCGCCCAGATCCCCGACACCCTGCGCCAGACCCTGATGGGCTGCGACCCGGCAAGCCTGAGCAACGCGCTGCTGAAGCGCGGCTTGCGCAATACCTTCCTCAAGGGGCTGTCGCCGGTGGCGCCCGATCAGCCGAAGCTGGTCGGCCCCGCCTTTACCCTGCGCTTCATCCCCGCGCGCGAGGATCTGGATACGATGACGCTCTATGCCACCGGCGCCAGCCTGCACCGGCGCGCCATCGAGGAATGCCCCGAAGGCGCCGTGCTGGTGATGGCGACCGGCGGCGATACCCGCGCTTCCTGCATGGGCGACATGATGGCGCTGCGGCTGAAGGTGCGCGGCGTTGCCGGCGTGGTCAGCGACGGCGGCTTCCGCGATACGCCGGGGATCGCCGGGACCGGGCTGCCCTGCTTCCAGCTCTCCCCCTCGGGGCCGGCCACGCCGATCGCGCTCAGCCCGGTGGCCTTCAACGATCCGGTCGGCTGCGCCGGTGTCGCGATCTATCCCGGCGACATCGTGGTGGCGGATGCCAGCGGCGCCGTCGTGATCCCCCGCCATCTGGCCGAGGAGGTCGCCGCCGAGGTCGCCGCCGCCGCCGGATACGAGGATTTCGTGGCCGCCCATATCCGCCGCGGCCGGTCGATCTTTGGCCTGTTCCCCGCCACGCCCGAGAGCCGCGCGGAATACGACGCATGGGTGGCCGCGGGCCGCCCCCAACTGGAGGACCACCAATGAACGCAGAACAACAGGCCGCGCTGGCAAAATCGCTGGAAGTGCTGATCAAGCCGGAGGATCTCGATCCCGCCAAATGGCTGGATTTCCCCGAATACGGGTTCCGGCAGTATTTCCTCTACAAGAGCGAGGACACCGGGGCGAGCATCGCGCTGCTGGAATACGAGAAGGGCGGCCGCATCCCGGTCAAGCACATCCATGCGTCGAACCAGTTCATGTACTGCCTGAAGGGCGACTACGAATACACCGATGTCGGCCTGCGCCTGACGCCCGGCAGCTTCTACATGAACCCCAAGGACAATCCCCATGGGCCGACCGTGGCGCATGAGCCGAGCGTGCTGATCGAGATATACGACGGCCCGCATTACTACGAAAAGCCGGTCTATCACACCGACGAGACCATCGGCGATTTCCTCGACAAGAGCGCCTGAACGCCCGTTATCTGAGGCGTGCAGGCCATCCGCTCCGGCTTTGATGCCCGCAGGTTGCGCCTGCGGGCATCCTCGTCTCGGGTGCGCTCAGCAGCAGTCGCCGTGATAGTCGCAGAGCGCGACCGAAAGCTCCGCCCCGTTCAGGTCGTCGTCGCCCTGAAGGTCGCCGCCGTGAAACAGGGTCAGGTCGATCTGCACCGGGGTCTGGAACGGCGGCACCCGCTGATAGATCCGCGCCAGACCGCGATACCGGCGGGCGTTGTCGCCGCGCGGTTCCGCGGTGATGGAATAGAGCCCCGGCCTTGGCAGCATCAGGTCGGCGATGGCATGGCCCCTTTCGGTCAGCGTCAGCGCGATGTCATTGGCGCCGGTGCGCCGCGCCACCCCGACCACCCGGTGATCGTCGCCCATCCGCTCAGCCGCCAGCCGGGGCTGGCCCGAGGCCAGCGCCCTGCGGATCGAGGTGGAGGAGATCCGCGAGAACGGGTCCTGAACCAGCGGCGCCACCGAGACCCCGATCCCGTATGCGGCGCAGAGGGTTTCAAGCGTGGCGGTATCGCCCGCGCGCCTTTTGCCGAACCGGAAGTTGGCGCCGACGACCACATGCCTGAGCCCGAGCCCGGCATGGATGACCCGTCGCACGAAGTCCTCTGGCGACAGCCCGGCGAGGGCGGCGTCGAACGGCAGCTGATAGAGCGTTTCGACACCGATCTGCGCCAGCCGTTCGGCACGGCGGCTGGGTGGTGTCAGCCGAAACGGTTCGGGGTCGGCACCGAACAGGCTGCGCGGGTGCGGCTCGAAGGTGACCACGCCCAGCGGCGCGCCGTACCGCCGCGCTGCGTCCCGGGCGAGATTGATGATCATCTGATGTCCGAGGTGCACGCCATCGAAATTCCCGATGACGGCGCAGGCGCCGCGGTCCTGCTCGGCGACGGAGCGGTAGTCGCAAATGACACGCAGCGAGGTCTGCGTGTTCGACAATGCAGCAGGGGGTACTGGCATCTGGTGGGTCCCGAACTGGAGCGGCGGGCGCCCGGACCCGTGAGCTGCATTTCAATGGCTCGGCAGGGGCTTGGCGGCCATCTGACCCGGCAAAGTGTTGCAACGGCCGGACAAGGGGGCAATTGAAACTTCTGGCGCCCGAAGTTGCCGGAAAGTTATCCCCGCGCGCGGCGCCGGGATCAGTCGCCGGCGGTTCGGGCGTCCGGGGCATCCAGATCGGCCAGATCGGACAGGGCCGCGGCCAGACGCGGGCCGGCGAAATCGACGAACGCCCGCAGCTTTCGCGGCACGGTGCCGGCGCGATAGAGGATATGGACCGGCCATGGCGCCGGCTCCTCCTGGGCGAGCACGATCCGAAGGCTGCCCCGCCTCACCGCCGGGGCCACCTGATAGGACAGCACCCGGGTGATCCCCAGACCGGCCTCTGCCGCCGCAATCGCCGCTTCGGCGGTGTTGACTGCCAGCCGGGACCGGATGCGGATCTGTCGCTCCGATGCCCCCTCGCCAAAGCGCCAGCGGTCGGAGGGCATCAGGTTCTCGAAGGTGATGCAATCGTGCCGCGCGAGATCCTCGGGCACCTGCGGGAGGCCCCGCGCGGCCAGATAGTCCGGGCTGGCGCAGACCACCCTGCGGACCTCTCCGACCCGGCGCGCGCGCAGGCTGCTGTCGCTCGGCTGGCCGATGCGGATAGCGGCGTCGAAATGTTCCTCGGTCAGGCTCACCGGGCGGTCGGTCTGCTCCAGCCGGACATCGACCTGCGGATGGGCGCTGAGAAACTCCGCCACCGCGGGCAGCACATGCAGCCGACCGAAGACGATCGGCGTCGAGAGGGTCAGGAGCCCCTTGGGCTCCCGGAACTCCCCCGCCGCGAGGCGCTCGGCCTCGCTGAGCTGTTCGAGGATGCTGCGGCAGGCGGCCAGATAGGCCTCGCCGGGCTCGGTCAGGGTCAGGCCACGGGCGGAGCGCATGAGGATCTGCGTGCTCAGCCGCTCCTCCAACTCGCTCACCCGGCGGCTCACCGTCGCCAGCGGCAGGCCGAGGCGGCGCGCCCCTGCCGACAGGCTGCCCGCATCCACCGCGGCGACGAGCATGGACATGGAGTCGAAACGGTCGCTCATGCTTCCACTTTCCGAGAGGTCGGTTCCTGATTTTGCTCAGTTATGGCGAAAAATGGAAGCCCTATGTTCACCGCATCAACCCGAACCGAAAGGAAACACCCATGGCCCGCATCCACATTCCCGCCAGCATCGACGCTGCGCCCGAAGCCTCCCGCCCGCTGCTGGAGGTGGTGACCAAACAGCTCGGCAGCGCGCCGAACCTGTTCCGCCTCGCCGCCGTCAGCCCGGCCGCGCTGGAGGGCTATCTCGGCATCTTCGGCGCGCTGGGCAAGGGCAGCTTGCCCGCCGCCACCCGCGAGCGGATCGCGCTGGCCATCGCCCAGTACAACGGCTGCGGCTACTGCCTGTCGGCGCATACCTACCTCGGCGCCAACCTCGCCAAGCTCTCGCCCGAGGAGATCGCCGCCAACCGCAACGGCCGCTCGACCGATGCCAAGGCGGACGCCGCCGTGGTCTTCGCCGTGAATGTGGCCGAGGCGCGCGGTCATGTCTCCGACGCCGATCTCTCTGCCGTGCGCGCCGCTGGCTACGACGATGCGCAGATCATCGAGATCGTCCAGCACGTCGCGCTGAACGTCTGGACCAACTACCTCAATTCGGTGGCCCGGACCGAGATCGACTTCCCGGTCGCCGACGGCGTCGCCGCCTGACGCCCGATGCGGCGGCGGCCCCGGGCCGTCGCCGCCCCCTTGCAGAAGGAGAGCCGGACATGAGCCGCCCCCCGCTTCCCCCGTTCACGCCCGAGACCGCCGCGCAGAAGGTGCGCCTGGCCGAGGACGGCTGGAACAGCCGCGACCCGCAGGCGGTGTCGCTGGCCTATACGCCCGACAGCCGCTGGCGCAACCGCGATACCTTTCTGACCGGCCGCGAGGCGATCGTCGCCTTCCTGACCGAGAAATGGCGGAAGGAAAACGACTATCGCCTGATCAAGGAACTCTGGGCCTTTACCGGCAACCGCATCGCGGTGCGCTTCGCCTATGAATGGCGCGACGCCGGGGGCCAGTGGTTCCGCGCCCATGGTAACGAGAACTGGGAGTTCGACGCTGACGGCCTGATGGCCGCGCGCCACGCCAGCATCAACGACCAGCGCATCGAGGAGGCCGACCGCCTGTTCCACTGGCCGCAGGGCCGGCGCCCGGACGATCATCCCTCGCTCAGCGATCTGGGGCTGTGACGATGCGCCGGAGCACCATGGATGTGGCCTTCACCCCCGCGGTGAAAGCCATCCAGACGGCGAAGGGGTCGCGCGATCTCTGTGCCGAGCTGGAGGCGCGCGCCCCCTGGTTCGACCATGTGACCCCGGAGCTGGAGGCGTTCCTGGCGCGGCAGACCAGCTTTTTCCTGGGCACCGCGAATGCGGCGGGCCAGCCCTATATCCAGCACCGCGGCGGACAGGCGGGCTTTCTCAAGGTGGTGGGCGCGCGGCAGCTGGGCTTTGCCGATTTCGCCGGCAACCGGCAGTACATCACCCTGGGCAACCTGTCCGAGAACCCGCGCGCGATCCTGTTCCTGATCGACTTCGAACAGGCGCGGCGGATCAAGATCTGGGGTCGGGCGCGGGTGGTGGAGGGCGACCCGGCGCTGCTCGACCAACTGCACACCGAGGGCGGCAGGGGCCGGCCCGAACGGGCGATCCTGTTCGATATCGACGCCTGGGATCTGAATTGCCCGCAGCACATCCCGCGCCGGATCGACCTCGCCCGCGTCGCCACCCTGCTGGCCGACCGCGATGCCCGCATCGCCGATCTGGAGGCCGCGCTGGCCGCCCGCGACACCGCCGCGGCCGACCGGGGGGAGGAGCCAGAGGACGGCAGCCGGGTCGGCGGCGATGCCTGAGGCCCGGCCGGCCCCGGTTCCCTGTGCCCTGATGCC
>JBFXGQ010000251.1:0-6918 GCA_050177915.1 Pseudodonghicola sp.
AGGCGGACCAGGCGTCATCGAGCTGACGACGGATCAACGAAAGCGCCTGGGCGGGGCCCGCCGCCAAGCGCTCGGCCACTGTCATGGCCTCGGCGAACAGATCCTCAGGCGCCACGGCCTTCCAGATCAGCCCGGCGTCCTGCGCCTCGGTCGCGCCCAAAGGCTCGCCAAGCAGCGCCATCGCCCGCGTCCGCGCGGCGCCGATCGAGCGCTGAAGCAAAGCGGACGTGCCCGCATCGAGCACGGCACCGATCTTGACGAAGCTCAGCACGAATTGCGCCGTCCGCGCCGCGATCACAATATCGGCCAGCAGCGCAAGACCCACCCCGGCGCCCGCCGCCGGCCCGTTGACGGCGGCAACGATCGGGATGCGGCAACTGCGCAACCGCGCCAGCAAGGGATTCAGACGGCTGCGCATCAGTGCGTCGATCTCTGCCGTCTTCGCAAGATCACCGCCTGACAGGGTCGCCCCCGAACAGAACCCCCTGCCGGCACCGGTCAGAAGCAGGCACCGCACCTGCGACGAGCGGGCCGCCTCGGCCACCGCCTGGTCCAGCGCCGCCATCAACTCCCATGTCAGCGCGTTGTAGGTCTCGGGGTGGTTGAGTGTCACAACCGCAACCGGACCCTTCAGCGCGACGTCAACCAGCGACATGGGCCTCTCCCTGCGCGGTAAGCGCCTCTTGGCGATCCTTGCCATGCTGCTTGCGCAGTTCTGCCTTCAACACCTTGCCCGCACCCGAAAGCGGCAGGCCCTCGGAACGGATTTCCACGCTTTTTGGGCATTTGTAGCCGGCGATCCGGTCCTTGCAGAACGCGATGATCTGGGCCTCGTCGACGGTCTCGCCCGGCCGCGGAACGATGACGGCATGGACCGCCTCGCCCCAGCGCTCATCGGGAATGCCGATAACAGCACACATGGCCACCGCCGGATGTTTCGAGATGCAGTTCTCGACCTCGGCGGGATAAACATTCTCGCCGCCAGAGATGATCATGTCTTTCTTGCGATCGACCACATAGACGTACCCATGCTCATCCATGTAGCCAAGATCGCCGGAGTGCATCCAGCCGTTCCGAATGGCCTGTTCGGTCTCTTCGGGTCGGTTCCAATACCCCATCATGACGGTTTCGCCACGCGCCACGATCTCGCCGATCTGTCCGCGGGGAAGTTCATTGCCTTCGTCGTCGACGATCCTGACATGAACCAGAACCGCGGGTCGGCCGGCGGAGCGATGACGCCCCATTGAGCGCCCTTCGTCGATATGGTCCTTCCAGGTCAGAACCGTCGCGCAGGGTGACAGTTCGGTCATTCCGTAGGCCTGACGAAATTCCACCCCCTCCAGCAGGGCCATGGCGCGATCCAGAAGGCTCTCGGTGATGATGCACGATCCGTAAAAGATCCGGCGCAGCGACGAGAAGTCGAAAGACCCGACGTCGGGCGTGTCCACCAGCATCTGGATCATCGTCGGCACCAGCGTCGAGTCGGTGACCTTGAAATCCCCGATCGCCTGCGCCACGCCGGCGGGCGAGAACTGGCGCACGAAGGAATGCGATCCGGCCGTCAGCAACTGCTGATACATCACGCCGGCGTTCGCGGTGTGAAACATCGGCGCCACGTGCAGATAGTTCGTCTCGTCCGAGGCCGTGCCGGTTTCGGCCAGCATGTTGCGGGCATTGGCGATCAAATTGCGATGGCTCAGCATCACGCCCTTGGCGCGTCCGGTGGTTCCCCCGGTATAGAAGATCGCGGCAAGCGCCCCCTCGTCGGCGAAGACATCCTCGACCGGTTCGGTCTGCGCGATCAACTCATCATAGCTGGCGATCTCGATGGCTGATGCGGGACGCGGCGCATCATCGGCATAGATCAGGGCGAAAGAGGCCATATCGGCGGCAAGGCGTTGCCCCATCTGCAGAAACGCCTCGTCGACGACAAGCAGCTTCGGGGTGCAGTCTTGCAGGCAGTCCGCGACTTCCATCTGGCTCCAGCGGGTGTTCACCGGGACGATCACCGCACCGGCCCAAGCGCAGGACAGGAACAGTTCGAGATAGCGGTCCTGATTGAGCATCAGCACCGCAACCCGGTCGCCAGCCTGCACGCCGAGACCACGCAGCGCACCGGCAAAGCGCGCGACCCGGTCTGTCAGTTCGGCCCAGGTGCGGGTGCGATTCTCGAAATAGGTCGCAATGCTGTCAGGCTTGATTTGCATCGCGCGATGTAGTCCGTAAGTCGTTGCCATGTCTCTCTCCTCCCTCAGAGATGCGCCTGTCGAATAGATGTCCCTTCCAAACGCCTGCGCTCAAAGCGTTCGCGCGATCAGAACCTTCATGATTTCATTGGTGCCGCCGTAGATGCGCTGCGCGCGGCTGTCGCGGTACATGCGGGCGATCGGATATTCGTTCATGTAGCCGTAGCCACCGAAGAGTTGCAGGCAGATGTCGACGATCTTGTTTTCAAGATCCGACAGCCAGTATTTCGCCATGGACGCCGCCGTCGCATCGAGCTTCCCCTCGACATAGAGGCCGATCAGCCGGTCGACGAAGATGCGGGCGATCGTGGCCTCGGTCTTGCACTCGGCCAGCTTGAACTGAGTGTTCTGGAAGTCGATGACGCGCTGCCCGAATACCTTGCGGTCCTTGACGTATTCCAGAGTGTGCTCAAGCGCCCGCTCGATGATGGCCACGCCGCCGACCGCGATCGACAGCCGTTCCGTCGGCAGCATGTTCATCAGTTGGACGAAGCCCTGCCCCGGAGCGCCGCCCAGCAGGTTCTCTGCCGGAACGCGCACATCGTTGAAGAACAGCTCTGAGGTGTCCTGTTCGTCCATGCCGATCTTGTCGAGGTTCCGGCCGCGTTCAAAACCTGTCACTTCGCCGACTTCCACCACGATCAGCGAAATGCCCCGGCTGCCCTGCGCCGGGTCGGTCTTGGCGACCACGATGATCAGATCGGCAAGCTGACCGTTGCTGATGAAGGTCTTCTGGCCGTTGACAACGTAGTCGTCCCCCTCCCTGCGGGCCGAGGTCCGCACGGCCTGGAGGTCAGACCCGCCGCCCGGCTCGGACATCGCGATGGCGCCGATCAACTCACCGCTGGCAAGTTTCGGAAGCCAGCGCTGCTTTTGCTCTTCGGTTCCATATTTCAGGATATAGGGGGCACAGAGCAGGTTGTGGATCGGGATCATGAAGCCCGCAAGGCCGAGTTTCGCGGTCTGCTCGATGATCACCGCCTCATGCCGGAAATCGCCGCCGGCGCCGCCGTATTCTTCCGGCACGGAAACGCAGAGCAGCCCCGCTTGCGCCGCCTCTTCCCATGCGGCCCGTTCGACCACGCCCGCGTCGCGCCAAGCGGCCGCGCGTTCCTCGGGGATGTTCTGTTCGCAAAAGCGACGCACGGAGTCCTCGAAGATAACAACATCCTCTTCCCGCATGAAATCGGCACGTTCGATGTGAAAGACTGACATTCCTGTTCTCCGTTCTGTCGTTGCGCCGGACACGGATCGCCAGCCTCCGGTCCAAGGACCGAAGGGGGATGCCGTATCCGGGTCTGCGTTTTGAAGGGGGCGGTTACTCTACCGCGCCTGCCGATTTGCTCATGGCCGCTTTCGCCTGCTCGACACGTTCGCGCAGCGCTGGCGAAAGTTTGGTGATGTCGAGCATGAAGCCATGCTCGAGCATGTTCTGGAGATGGCCGATCTGATGCAGGGCAAAGCCATATTGCATCGCGTTTCGCCGCCCCATCTCGTCCTGCGAATGGTTGATCGCATCCTTGATCAGCTTGAGCGTGAAGCGATTGGTCTTGGCGACCTCGCACGCCAGTTCGAGGGTGAAGGACGACAGTTTCTCGCGCGCAACGACATGGTTGACCATGCCGCGACGCTCGGCCTCCTGGGCCGAAATCCAACCCGAGGTGAACAGCCACTCCTTCGCCTTGCGCACGCCGAGCTCGAAGGGATGCTGGAAAAACTCGACGCCCGGCACCGCCATGTCCCCGCCGGTGCTGTCGCGGAACCGCGCCTCTTCCGAGCAGACGATGAGATCGCAGGCCCAGGCGAGCATAAGCCCGCCCGAGATCACCGATCCCTGAACCTCGGCGATGACGGGCTTCGGCGCGTTCCGCCAGCGCTCGGTCATTTCGAGATAGGTCTCTTTCTCGCGGGAATACTGGCCTTCCCATCCGGGGCCGCCGAACTGCCCCCACATGGTGACGGTCTGTTCCGACGAGGGCATCAGGGCTTCGGACCCGCTGATGTCGTGCCCCGCGTTGAAATGATCCCCCGCCCCCGCCAGGATGATGACGCTGATGTCGTCATCGGCGCAGGCACGTTTGAACGCATTATCCAGCTCGTAAGTCATCACGAGCCCCTGAGCGTTGCGCTTCGTGGGCCGGTTCATGATGATGCGCGCCACTTTGGGTGCCGGGATTTCGTAGATAAGCTGCTCGTAGCTTTCCGATGTGCGTTGCATGGGTTCGAGGCCTCCTCCTGACTGCCAGGCACCGAGTGCCTTGGGTTCAGACCGGTACTAAGGCCACGTAAACCTGACTGTCCAATTCAAAGGAGCACTGTCCATTCCTGTCAGGAATAGCTCGACTTCTTAACGCTATTGATGAAAGCCCGCGTCGCCGGAGCGATCTTGCGGCGCGCCGGATAGGCGCAACAAAGCCCGCCCCGTGGCAGCGGCTGGTCGAGCTTGAGCCTCTCGTATTTCTTCCGAAAGGCAAGCGACTGGGCATAGGGATAAGACACGACGCCAATGGCGTCGCTCGTCGCCACGATCTGTTCGGCCAGCGGAAAATAGTCGATGATATGAACCTGCGGCTCGCCCAGATCCGACGTCTGATAGACCGCCTTCAGCCGATCGGTATATGGCCGGGTATCCGACAGAATGACGATGCTGTATGCGGATAGATCGACGTCCGAGACCGATCCTTTGATCAGCAAGGGATGCCCCTTGCGGACGAACAGGGCCGATTCGATATCGGCGATCCTTTCTACCTGGAGATCCGGGAAATCCTGAAAGGCGGCCTCGAACCCGAAGGCGACATCGACCACGCCGTTCCGGATCTGCTGCACCATATGCGCCACATTCGATCCGGCCACCTCAAGATGCAGCTTTGGATAGCGCCGCAACAGCGCGACCAGGGGTTCCACCAACATGGATTCCAACGTGGCCGGTGCCACACCGATGCGCAAAACGATTTCGAACGGGTTCCGTCTGGGTGCCCCGACGGCCAGCAGCGCTTCGGTCTCTTCCAGCAGCCATGTTGCACGTTCGACGAAACCCCAGCCCTCTTCGGTCAAGATCGCGCCTCGCGGGGTTCGAACGAAGATCTCGTATCCGATCTCTTTTTCAAGATCGGCAACGCTCTTGGTCACCGCCGATTGCGTCACCCCGATCACATTCGCTGCCGCCGTAAACGACCCGTGCTGGGCTACGGCGATGACGTGACGCATGCGGCGATCAATCATACGCCCTCCGGATCATTAGACACTCTCCTCCTGCTGCCTGCGCGTGAATGGTTCCCAAGTCAGCGATCCTCTCCCATTCACCAGTCTTCGCACGGGGTTTTGATAGTCGTCAGCCTTGATCTCGGCAAGCACGTCGGACGCGACGGTCCTGGCCAGTTCAAACTCCGGCGAAACGCATCATGCCCGACACAGACGCGATGGCTAGAAATCCAACCCCAGATCCAGCGTGCGCGCCGAATGGGTCAGCGCCCCGGCCGAGATGTAATCGACCCCGGTCGCCGCCACCTCGGCGATCCGCTCCAGCCGCATGTTACCCGAAGCCTCGAGGCAGAGCCGCCCGGCGGTCATCCGCACCGTGCACCGCACCGGGTTTTCCTGAGGCTGATTTCAGTTAGTTATGCTGCCATGGTTTGAGTTTCTAGAGCCGCGTAGAAGTCAACCTCGACCTCAGCTGGCGGGATGTTTCCGATGGGTTCCAGCAGACGGCGGTTGTTGAACCAGTCGACCCATTCGAGAGTGGCGTATTCCACGGCGTCAAAGCCGCGCCATGGGCCACGGTGGTGGATGGCCTCGGCCTTGAAGAGGCCGTTGATCGTCTCGGCCAGGGCATTGTCGTAGCTGTCACCGACGGCCGCCGAGGAAGTGCCATCGGTCCGAACGACGATGGCGGCGAACGACGGCTCGGTGCCGGCTTCGGCCAGTCGCTCGGTATATCTGATCGACAGGTATTGCGACCCGCGATCCGAATGATGCACCAGTCCCGCGCCCGGCTGTCGCTGGTGGACGGCCTGCTCCCGAGCGTCCAGAACGAATTCAGCATGGGCCGTGCGGCTGACCCGCCAGCCGACGATGCGCCGGGCAAAAGCGTCGATGACGAAAGCCACATAGACAAACCCCTGCCAGGTCGCGACATAGGTGAAATCGCTCACCCATAGCATATTCGGCGCAGGCACACGGAACTGGCGGTTCACCCTGTCCAGCGGACATGACTGGGCCTTATCCGGCACTGTCGTCTTGACTTTCTTGCCACGAATGATGCCTGCGAGCCCCATCTCCTTCATCAGCCGTGCCACGGTGCATCTGGCCACGACGAGACCTTCGTGGCGCATCTGGCGCCAGACCCTGCGGACGCCATAGACTTTGAAATTGGCGTCAAACACCCGCTGGATCTCGGGGCGCAGGTCAGCGTCCCGCTTCGCCCGATCCGAACGCAGATCAGCGTCGGCGCGTTTGGCGAGATGATCGTTTTACGTGGACGGGGCAATCGGCAGCTGCTTGCAAATCGGCTCGACCCTCTAGGTCTCCACGATGATCGTCGATGAAGGCGATCATGACCTCGGTCGGCGGTCGAGCTCCGCCTGGGCAAAATAGGCCGATGCCTTGCACAGGATCTCATTTGCCTGTTTCAGCTCCCGGTTTCTCGTTCCAGGGCCTTCAGCCGCTCGGCCAG